>NZ_RAWN01000280.1:0-9505 GCF_003668895.1 Corallococcus sp. AB045 | reverse complement strand
GGGTGGGGCGGGTGGAAGGGGGAGGCCGGCGATCAGCAACCGGCCCCGCGGGGAGGCGTCACCTGCCGCGGCGCCTACTTCTTCTTGGCGATGATGTCGTTGATGGCCGCCCGGTCCTCGGCGGTGATGCGCTCGCGCGGGCCCGCCGCGTTGGCGGACTTCTGGGACACGGCGCCCTTCGCGTCCTCCAGGGCGTCCCCCACGCTGCCCTTCACCTTGTCCAGGGTGGAAGGGTTCACCGTGCGCTTCCAGGTGCGCTCCATGTGCTCCAGGGGGGAACGGCCGTCCACGTTGCCCCGCGCCAGGAAGACGCCCAGACCCACCGCGCACGTCGTCCAGACCAGGAACTTCAACACGCCCATGATTCACATCCTCCTACGTCGTCTTACATCGGCCCGGGGCACATGGCGAGTTTCCTGACCTGTCGCTCCTCAGTCGCTGACAGGGGGCCTGGGGGCCCTTAAGGTCCACGCGCTTGCAGCCCGAAGAACTCATCAGGGCCGCCCAGACGCGGGCGGCGGGATTGGACGTGGGGCGGGGGGACGCTGCGCTGGAGCGCGTGCGGGCCCAGGCCTCGGCGTTGTTCGCGAAACTTCCGGAGCCCCCGGTGTACCGGCGGGCGGAGGACCCGTCGCGCAAGGCGGCCCAGGCGCTCTTGCCGGAGATGGAGCGGGTGCTGGCGGAGGCCTTCGCGGTGGCGCGCGAGCCGGCGGTGTCGCCGCTGGTGGACCGGCTGGTGGCGGCCCTGCGCGCGCACGCGGAGGCGCTGGTGCACACCGCGGACGGCCGGCTGGAGGCGGCGGAGCTGGCGTGGCGAAAGGCCCAGGAACTGGAGCGCGCCGCGCATCCCACGCGTCAGATGGTGGGCCAGCCGTCCCGGCCGCCGCCGGTGTTCGACAAGGGCTCGGGCCTGTCGCGCTACGACCCGCGCAACGCGGCCCAGGCGACCGTGAAGCTGGTGTGCCCCAACACGGGCTGCAAGCGCATGGGGGACTACGCCTTCGTCCCGACGCACGCCTACCACCGCTTCGTCTGCCCGGCGTGCCGCGTGCCCTTCCTGGCCTACTTCGGCGAATTGAAGGGGCTGGAGGTGGAGCACCGGCGCAGCTCCAAGCGCTACCGCTTCACGGTGGATGAAGTGGGCAGCACCGTCGGCACGCGCATCGACTTCGAGGAGGCGGGCGGACAGGAGTTCCCGGCCGCGCGGCGAGACCTGCTGGCCTTCCTCTACACGGAGCAGCGGGAATTGAAGGTCGTGGTGAACCTCACCAACGGCAAGCTGATGTGGGTGAGCCCCGCGTCGTCGTGCTTCGTGGTGACGGCGGCCTTTGGCGAGGGCGCGCCGGAGCTGGTGGCCTTCCGGGCCTTCCGCGACGACGTGCTCCGGAAGAGCCGGCTCGGCCAGGGGTTCATCGACGGGTACTATTACTGGGGCCCTCCGCTGGCGGCGTGGGTGGTGCGCCGGCCGCGGGTTCGGGCCGGGGTGCGCTGGGCCCTGACGCGGGTGCACGGCCGCCTGACACGGAAGGAACGCGGATGACACAGCAGGCTGGGACGGAAGGGACGCCGCCGCCGGGCGCGCGCGGGGACAAGGCCAAGACGGCGCTGTCCGTGGTGGCGGTGCTGGGGCTGGCGGCGCTGGCGTTCCTGGGCGTGCGCGAGGCGCAGCGGGCGCGGCTGGTGCCGGACGGGGCGTCGCCGCCGGCCTTCCAGCTGACGAAGCACGAGGGCGGCTCGCTCGCGCTGTCGGACCTGAAGGGGAGCGTGGTGATGCTCGACTTCTGGGCCACGTGGTGTCCGCCGTGCCGCGAGGAGATGCCGTCCCTGGTGAAGCTGGCCAAGGAGTACGAGTCCCAGGGGCTCGTCTTCGTGGCGGCCAGCCGGGACGAGGGCTCGACGGCGTCGCAGGAGGTGGACTACTTCCTCCAGCGCTTCCAGCCGGATCTGCGGCCGTACGTCGTCTACGCGGATGACGACATGGCGCGCGCGTTCCAGGTGAATGCGCTGCCCACGCTCTACTTCCTGGACCGCGACGGCAAGGTCATCGACGCGCAGCGCGGCATGCTGTCCGAGGACGGCCTGCGCCGCCGCATCGAGCGCGCGCTCAAGCGCTAGCGCCGGGCGTCAGAGCACCTGGCGCACGGCCTCCTCCAGCTTCGCCCTGGGCACGGCGCCCACGACCTGCTTCACCACCTTCCCGCCCTTGAAGAACAGCAGGGTGGGCATGGCGCGGATGCCGTACTGCTCGGGCGTCCTCGGGTGGTCGTCCACGTTGAGCTTGGCCATCTTCATCCGGCCCTTGTACTCGGCGGCCAGCGAGTCGATGACCGGCGCGAGGACCCGGCACGGCGGGCACCAGGTGGCGGTGAAGTCCACCAGCACCGGCTCCTCCGACTCCAGCACCTCGCGTTGGAACTCCGCGTCTCCCAGCTCGATGACGTCGCCAGCCATGGGGCCCATCCTTGTGTGAAGGGCGCGCGCCTCAGGGGCATCCGCGCCTCGTGCACACGGGATGTAATCGCGGCCAGCAACGGCGACGAGCGCCCCGGGCGGGACGCATTGTTCCGCCAGGAGCCCCCTATTCCTCCTGCCATGGGAGCGCGGCGCCACGCGCGGACAGCAGCTTCAGGAAGGCGCGCACCTTGAGGGGCAGCTGCCGGCTGCTCGGGTAGACGGCGAAGATGGGCAGGCCCGGGGGCGTGTCCGCCTCCAGCACGGGGATGAGCAGTCCCGCGCGCACGTCGTCCGCCACCAGTGACGCCGCGAGCCGCACGATGCCCAGTCCCGCTCGTGCCGCCGCCTGGCCCGCGCGCTCGCTCGGCACGCGCAGGCGGCCCGTCACCGGCACGGTGCGCGCGCTCCGGCCCTCGCCGAAGAACCACACCTCGTCGGTGCCGGACTCGGCCAGGAGGATGCACTCGTGGGTCGTCAGCGCTTCGGGCGTCCGGGGCGTGCCGTGGCGGCTGAGGTAGTGCGGGCTGGCGTAGTAGCCCGTGCGCAGGCGCCCGAGCCTGCGCGCCATCAGGGATGAGTCCGCGAGCGGCCCGGTGCGCAGCGCCAGGTCGTACTCCTCCGCGATGAGGTCCACGTGCGTCTGCGCGAGCGACACCTCCACGCGCAGCCGGGGATGGTGCAGCAGCAGCTCCGCGATGACGGGCGTGAGCAGCTCGCCCAGCAGCGACAGCGTGGCGATGCGCAGCGTGCCCTGGGGCGTGCCTCGGGATTCGCTCACCGCCGCGTTCACCTCGCGGGCCTCGGCGACGAGCCGCGCGCAGTGCGCGTGGTACTCGCGGCCTGCCTCCGTGAGGCGGAGCCTGCGCGTGTTGCGCTCGAGCAGCCGGATGCCCAGGCGCTCCTCCAGGGCGGCCAGCCGGCGGCTCACCGTGGACTTGCGCAGGCCCAGGCGCTCCGCCGCGGAGGTGATGCTGGCCGTCGCCACCACCTCCGCGAAGAGGACCATGTCGTCCAGCAGGGGCGGGTTCGCGGCCACGACCGCGAGCCTATGCCCCGGTTGGAACGGGTGCGAGCCCGCCGTGTCCTCTCGTCAGTCGTTGGCCGCGCCCGCGAGGATCCACGAGCGGACCAGGACGTTCAGGCCCGGGTGCTGGTCGAAGTACTCCGGCTTGCCCGTGGGCATGCGGTCTCCGCACGCCGTGCCCTCCATCTTCCGCACGAGCGCCGAGTTGTCCGGGTCGCCGGGCATGACGCGCTGGAGGGTGCCGCAGGCCTTTGCGGTGACGTTGACCAGGCTCGCGTGGCTGCTGATGGGAGCAAGGCTCAGGTTGCCGGCCTTGCCGTGGCAGTTCGTGCACTGCCCGGAGCTCCACAGCGACTGGACGTCCGCGCCATAGCGGGGCACCGACACGGGCAGGGTGACGGTCCGCACCACGGGCGGGTTCACGCCATCCGAGACGCTCACGTGGAACGTGAACGCGGTCTGCTCGCCCACGACGGGCGAGTACCACTGCGCGCTCTCACCAGTGGTGCCGCCCATCCAGGTGCCCTGGATGCCGGGGGCGACCTGCGTCCACGTGTAGGTCAGCGGGTCACCGTCTGGATCGCTCGCGGTGATGGTCAGGGTGCCGGTCGTTCCCGCGACAAGGGCCGTGGGCGCGGAGATGGTGTCGCTCACGGTGGGCGGTTGGTTGGGGGTGGAGGGGGCATCATCGCCACAAGCGATGCCTCCCAACCCGATGACCAGCAGGGGCAACAGGATCCGTAGGGAAAGGTGCATGGGGGTCCTCGGAACGCGAGTGACCGCCAAGCTGGCATGCGGTGGTGATTTCAACCCAGTGTCCGCAAGGGTTGGACAAAATCAGGCTGACGCACGTTCAGGATGTTCTTGAAGGCAGTACGGCAGGAGCACGCCATGTTCCGAATCGAGTCAGAGAAAGAGTTGCTGCGAGCCTTCCGCTCCAGGGATCGCAAGCACGTCGAACTGCCCAAGGGCACCCAGCTCCCGCTCTTCGTGCGGGACTACCTTTCGTGGGTGGATCCGTACGGGGTGCGCGTCTTCCTCGTGTTCGTCGCGCCGGGGAGCAAGCAGCCCACGGGCATCGCCTTCCGCAGGGATCAGCAGGGGGACCCGACCCTTGCGCCCAAGATGTGTGACTGGTGCCGGACGTCCACCGATGCGGAGATTGGCATGCTCACCACGGATGTGGATTCGAAGCGCCGGGTGGGCGTGTACGTCTGCCTGGACCTGCGCTGCGGTGAGCGGTTGGAGGCCATGTCGGACCGGTCTGGTCGCAGCGACCTGGACGACAAGGCGCGGCTGATAGAGCGCATGGCGCGCTTCGCGAGCGAAGCGCTGGGGCTGGAGCCTGGCTCGGAAGCGTAAGGCGGCGCGCTCGGCATGGGGACGGCCCTGGTGCCGGGCCGTCCCAACGGACCGCGTTACTTCTTGCCGGCCGGCGTGCCGGTGCCAGGAGCGGGAGGCGCACCCGGTCCGGGAACCGGCTCGGTGCCGGGCGGCGGCGGCTGGCCGTGGGGGACGATGGTCTCCTTCGGGCCGGATTCAATCTCCGATTTGACGAGCTTGAAGTCCACGCGCCGGTTCTTCGCGCGGCCGAGCGCCGTGTCGTTGGTGGCGATGGGCCGGTCGAACCCGAAGCCCTGCGACGTGAGGCGCTTGCGGTCGATTCCCTTCTTCGTCAGGTACTCGAGCACCGACCTCGCGCGCCGGTTGGATAGGTCCATGTTGAGCGCACGCGAACCCTTGTTGTCCGTGTGCCCTTCAATCTGCACGGGCCCCAGCGTCGGGTTCTTGGTGAGCACCGTCGCCACCTCGTCCAGCAGCGGGTACGACTGCTTCTGGATGACCGCGGAGCCCGTCTCGAAGAGGATGTTGCCCTTGATGCGGATGCGGTCCGACTCCACCACCACGTAGGGCGGAGCGTCGTACGGGCAGCCGTTGTTCTCCGGCGGGCCGGCCACGTCGGGGCAGTCGTCCTCGCCGTCCGGAATCTCGTCGAAGTCCGTGTCCGGGCAGCCGTCGAAGTCCTTCAGGCCGGGCACCAGGGGGCACTTGTCCAGCGGGTCCATGACGCCGTCGCCGTCGGTGTCCTTGTCCGGCTCCACCGGGCAGCCCTTGTTCTCCTTCGGGCCGGGCTTGTTGGGGCACGCGTCCTCGCCGTCCGCCACGCCGTCGCCGTCGTTGTCCGGATCCGGGCAGCCGTCGAAGTCCTCGAAGTCGTCCTTGTCCTCGGGCTGCGTGGGGCAGCGGTCGCGCACGTCGGGCACGCCGTCGCCGTCGGAGTCCGGGCCCTCGTCCTTGAAGGTCTTGTCGTAGCGCAGCGCCAGCATGACCCGCAGGGCCTCACGGCCGTAGCCGGTGGTGACGTTGAGGCCGCGGCCCACGTCCAGCTCCACGCCCCAGTCGCCCCACACCTTCGCGCGGGCGCCCACCAGCAGCTCCCACGGCGACTTGAGCGAATCCGCCTGGTCGAAGTTGAAGGGGCGCGCCAGCGGCGTGCGCAGGTGCATTTCCGCGGTGGCCTTCACCTCGCGCAGCCGGCTGATGTCCGGCAGGTCCACGATGCCGCCCGCGCCCAGCGTCAGCTCGTCGTCCACGCGCAGGTTGAGGTACTGCGCCGCGGGGCGCACCAGCACGCCCGCGTTGCCCAGCACGCGCACGGGCCCCAGCCGCTTCTCCACGGCCAGGCGCGGGGCGAACACCACGCCGCTCTCACCCGTGAAGCTCTGCGCGCTGCCGGTGGGCAGCCGCACCTCCGCCACCAGCGCGAGCCCCACCGGGAAGCGGTCCGGATTCAGCAGGCTCACGCGCGGCAGCACGCGGATGTCGCCCAGCGTGGTGCTGCTGACGCCCGCGGCGCCGGGGAAGTCCGGCGCGTTCAGCGCGTCCCCCAAGAGCGAGAAGTTGTCGCCCTGCAGGAGCGTGACGGGCAGGTCCACGCCCAGCTCCAACCGCTCCAGCAGTTGGTAGGAGAAGAGCAGGTGCGCGTCCAGCCGGTACGGCAGCAGGTCCCCCCGCTTCTCGTCACCCAGCTTCAGCGCGAGGATGCGCCAGTTGAAGTCGAAGAGCAGCGCGCCCCGGTAGCTGCCCACCGGTTCCACGGTGGCGCCTTCCAGGCCAATGCCGCTGGACTGCGCGGCGGTCGGCTTCACCGGGACGGCGTCGAAGCCTCGGGAGAAGGGGTCAGGCTGAGCGTGGGCCGCTGCCGTGGTGAGCAGCAGACCCAGGAGCGCGAGTCGCAGGGCCGCGCCGCACGCGGACCGGCTCCACGAAGGTTCGGAGTCGGGGCATTGCATCCTGAGGCTCTTAGCACCCACCTCCCGCCGCCGGAAGAAAACCCACCCTCGTATGTGTGTGTGCTACAGCCTCATGCCATTTCTACAAATCCCGAGCCCTTCGGATCCGCCGCGTGTCTTGTTGTTTACGACACATTTCACGCGGGGCCTCCGGTTTCCCGGCGCGCGTGACGCTGTGTGAGCAGCGAGAAGAAGGGCCATGAAACGGTGGCTCCTGTGGGGATGTGTCGTGGTGGCGGGCTGTGGCACCCGCGAGTCGAACGTGCGGCGTGACGCGTTGCCCGCGGCGCACGCGAACACGGTCGTCTTCGAAGGCAGCTGCGACGCGTCCGGCGCGGTGGAGCTGGGCCAGGGCCTGTTCGTGGTGGCGGACGACGAGGACAACATCCTGCGCGTCTACGATGCGCGGAAGGGAGGCCGTCCGCTGCGCACGGTGGACCTGACGCCGTCGCTCGACTTGCCGGTGAAGAAGAAGCCGCCGGAGACGGACATTGAAGCGGGCTCGCGGTTGGGCAACCTGGCCTTCTGGCTCACGTCGCATGGCCGCAACAGCGCCGGCAAGAAGCAGCCCGCGCGCCTGCGTTTCTTCGCCACCGGCGTGGAAGACCCCGAGCACATGCAGCTCATCGGACAGCCGTACACGCAGCTCTTGGAGGACCTGCTCGCGGACGCCCGGCTCGCGCCATACGGGCTCGCGCGGGCGGAGCCGCTGCCACCCAAGGATCCCGGTGGGCTCAACATCGAGGGCATGACGGCGATGCTGGACGCGCCCGGGATGCTGATTGGTTTCCGCAGTCCGCTGACGCAAGGCAAGGCGCTGGTGGTGCCGCTCTTGAACCCGGAGGCGGTGGTGCGCGATGGCGCGACCGCGCGCTTCGGTGAGCCCCGGCTGCTGGAGCTGGGTGGGCTGGGCATCCGCTCGCTGTCGTCGTGGCGGGGGCGCTACCTCATCATGGCGGGGGCCACCGCCTCCGAGGCGAAGTCGCGGCTGTTCACCTGGAGGGGCGGGGACGACGCGCCGGTGCCGGTGACGTCGGTGGACCTGTCGGGCGTGAACCCGGAGGCGTTCTTCACGCCCGACACGTCGGAGGACATCCTGCTGCTCAGCGACGACGGCACCGTGCAGGTGGACGGCGTGGAGTGCAAGCGCCAGAAGGATCCGGCGCTCAAGCGCTTCCGCGGCGTGTGGACGGCGTTGCCGGAAAGCCCCTGAGCGCCGGAAAGGAGCGCGGACCTCAGCGCTCCATGAACCCAGACGCCGGGACGATCTGGACGGCGTCCGGGCGCACCGGCAGCTTCTGCTGGATGATGAGCTCATCCAGCTTGAGCAGCTCCGGTGACTTGGGCGACGCGTAGGTGATGGGCGACGGCGCGCCGGACTTCAGCTTCTCCGCCAGCCCCTGCGCATCCTCCGTGACGTACACGAGCGCCAGCTTCTCCGGTGCCAGCTGACGTTTCACGGCGGCCTGCACGGACTCCGGCGTCATCGTCGTCAGCGCGGAGCGGTAGGCGTCCAGGAAGTTGGGCGTGCCGTAGTAGAGCGAGTCGATGGCGAAGCCCAGCCTCCGCTGGTCGGTCTGCTCCCACAGGCGCGTGTAGCCCTGGAGGAAGCCGCGCACCAGGTTGAAGCGATCCGGGGTGAGGGGCTCCTTCGACATGCGCTCCAGGAAGAACACCGCGCCGCGCGTGGCGAACACGCCGTTGGCGGGAACCACGGGGCGCAGCCAGATGGACACGTCCTGCTGGGTGCGCACCAGGTTGGTGCGGTTGAAGGTGCCGTTGCCCCGGTCCTCGATGAAGTGCTCGGCGTAGGCGTAGTCGCCGTAGTTGAGGCCGCGCTGCTCACGAAGCTCGTTGAAGAGCACGCCGATGAACTGGCGGTGCTCTCCCAGGTTCGACAGCGCGAACGCCACGGGGAAGAAGTCCGGGTCGCCCCGGCGCATCGGCGTGACGAAGCCCATGCTCACGGCGGTGGAGAGCGTGGGCTTCTGGAGGATGAGCGTGCGCCCCGCGGAGGACTTCACGGTGGGCAGCTCCACCCGGGGCGCGCCCTTGGCGGGCAGCGCGCTCAGGCGCGAGGTCATGGTCTGCTGGAGATTCGCGTCCACCGGACCCGCGAGCCCGATGACGAGCCGGTCCTGCGTGAAGACGCGGCGCGCGTGCGCCTTCACGTCGTCCAGCGTGAGGGACTGGAGGCCCTGCACGGTGCCGCCGGTGTAGTGGGCGTACGGGTGCCCCGCGTAGATGAGCGCGTCCAGGCCCACCTTGCCGAGCGTCTCGTCGTCCTCGCTGCGCAGGCCGTTGCGCACGGCATTGAGCGCGTTGGCGCGCAGGCGCTCGAACTCCGCGGGGTCGAAGCGCGGCTGGAGCAGCGTGTCCGTGAAGAGCAGCAGGAACGAGGGCAGGAAATCCTGGTGGACGCGGCCGGAGAGGGTGGTCATCTCCTTGTCGGTGACGACCTTGAGCTCGGCGGCCATGGGGTAGAGCGCTTCCAGGAGCTGCGCGGCGGTGAGCTGCTGCGTGCCGCCCTCCGCCATCAGCTTCGCGGTGAGGGCGGTGAGGCCCTCCTTGCCCTTCGGGTCGTCGATGGAGCCCGTGTGGAAGACGAGCCGCAGGCTGACGATGGGCGTGTCCGCCCGGGCCTGCACCACGAGGTGCATTGGCGGCGGCTCGTTCAGCGGCACCGGGGGCACGGAGCCCGGTTCGGGCTCCGTGCCCCCAGTGCCGCTGAACG
>NZ_RAWN01000279.1:0-9512 GCF_003668895.1 Corallococcus sp. AB045 | reverse complement strand
GTCCAGGGAGGCGGGGCGGGCGAGGAAGTCCTTGAGGTAACGGCGCACGGCCTGGACGGTGTGGGCGTCGGCGTGGAGGACCTCCTCGAAGTAGCGGCGGACCTCGCGGACCTCTTCGCGGCGCATGTCGCCGTCGGCGCGGGCCACGTCCACGAAGAGGGCGGTGATGTCGCGGTCAAGCGGGTCCTCGTCCGGGGCCTGGACGATGGGGAACTCGCCCGGGCCCTGGGGGAGGGGGGCCTGTTCGGGAGGTGACTCGAAGGTGGCGGGGAAGTCGCTGAAGATTTCAGGGAAGTCCGGGGGCGCGGCGTGCTGTTCGTCGAAGTAGTGGCCCAGGGCCGTGCCCAGGATGAGGGCGAGCACGATGGCCCAGGGCCCGCCAATGAGGAGGCCGGCCATGAGACCCAACATCGCCCCGAGAACTTTTCCCGCGCCCATGCCTTCGCTTCGCTCCCTTGTGCCGGGCCAGTCTTGCATAAGGTGGCTCTCATGACGGCTCAGTTGATTGACGGCAAGGCAGTGGCGGCGCGCGTGCGGGCGGAGATCAAGGAGGAGGTGGCGCGCCTGAAGGCCGAGCGCGGCATCACCCCGGGACTCGCCGTGGTGCGCGTGGGTGAGGACCCGGCGTCGAAGATCTACGTGACGGGGAAGAAGAAGGCCGCCGAGGAGGTGGGCTTCAACTCCTGGGAGCACCACCCGGACGAGACCATCACCCAGGACGAGCTCCTGGCGCTGGTGCACCGGCTGAACGAGGACCCTGCCGTGCACGGCATCCTGGTGCAGCTGCCGTTGCCCAAGCACATCGACGCGGACGCCATCATCGCGGCGGTGAAGCCGGAGAAGGACGCGGACGGCTTCCACCCGATGAACGCGGGAAACCTGCTCCTGGGCCGCCCGGCGACGCGGGCGTGCACGCCCTACGGCGTGATGCGGCTGTTGGAAGAGGTGGGGTGCAATCCGGCGGGCAAGCGCGCGGTGGTGGTGGGCCGCAGCAACATCGTGGGCAAGCCGCAGGCGCTGATGCTGCTCCAGAAGGACGCGACGGTGACGGTGTGCCACCGCAAGAGCGACCTGCCGGCGGAGGTGGCGCAGGCGGACATCCTGGTGGTGGCGGTGGGCGTGCCGGAGCTGGTGAAGGGCGCGTGGATCAAGCCCGGCGCGGTGGTGATTGACGTGGGCATGAACCGCAAGGCGGATGGCAAGCTGGTGGGGGACGTGGAGTTCGCGGCGGCGGCGGAGCGCGCGTCTTTCATCACGCCGGTGCCGGGTGGCGTGGGTCCGATGACGATCGCGATGCTGATGAAGAACACGCTGGAGGCGGCTCAGCGCGGCGGGAAGTAGTCAGTCGATGGGACCTTCCTGCCCATGCTGGGGCAGGGAGGGGGACTTCATGCCGGAGTTCGGCGGAGCCATCGCGTCCCTCGCTGCGGCACGTTCCTGCTCAAGCCCACATTCCTGACGGAGCACTTCATCCACTTCTTCGTGGAGCGGGAAAGCTCCACGCACCTCAGGACCTGTGGAACGTCCTCCCGTGAGAACCTCTTCCACCCGCTGTCCTCGGAGGAGTTGTCTGTAGAGAGTCCGCACCTGTGTCTGCCCACGCTGGTACTCGTCCGTGTCCAGCAGGCCCGAGGCCCGAAGCTGGCCCAGTACACGCGACTGGACGACGAAGGCTCGATAGCCGTTCGAGCCGAGCAATGGCTGACGCGGTGCCGGCAGCAGGCTCACGAGAAACGCGGCTTCAAAGGCATTCAGCGCGCCAGGTTCCTTGTTGAAGAAGTGCAGGCTGGCGTTTCGTATGCCCCACACCCCGTCTGCCCATTCGACAGTATTGAGATAGAGCTCAAGGATCCGGCGCTTGTCCAAGGTCCTCTCAAGTTCATTGGCGGCAAACAACTCGCGCAGTTTGCGAACCGCGTTGCGGTCTGGGGAAAGGTAGAGGTTCCGGGCAAGTTGCTGGCTGATGGTGCTGCCGCCATGCGTGGCGCTCCCCGTGAGCCATTTCCAGGCAATGCGGCGCGTTTCGCCCCACTCGACTCCATGATGTCGGAAGAAGCCCGTGTCCTCTGCCTTCACAGCCGAGCAAATCAATAGTGGCGAAACATCTTCGAGTGCAATCCACTGCAACGAGAAGGTGTGGTCGGGCAGTCCCTGCTCCCGCGCCCGCAGAAGCATGTATTGGGTGTGCCGAGGGTGATGCCGCGACAGTGTCGATGCGTCGGGGGTTGCCAGCCACAAGCCCGCCACTCCCAGGCTGGGCAGCAGGAAGAAGAGAAGCAAAAGCATGGCAATGATTGGCCGCTTGCGCATTTTCAAGAGTTCTTCCTTTGCAATGTACCAGGGCGGAGATCGCCGTACATCCGGCCCAGGACTCCGCAAGCCGCATGAAGCAGAAAATCCATTCTCCCTGGAAAAACCTTGACTTCCAGGATGTCGAGGGTGCACGATTTTTGGTTTGCAGTCCTTCAGCCCCCTCGTCCCCCAATCATCAAGACATGAGGTTCATTCATATGCAGCGGCATAGGCTTCCACTTCTGAAGAAGTTGGCAGGAGCTGTGACGGTTGTAGGGCTCGCGTCGTTGATGGTCGCGTGCGGCAACGGCGTATCGTCGGCTCGGAGTTGGCAGGCGCAGAGCGGCGAGAAGCTCTTCGGCGACCTTGCGTTCCGTGAGGGAGTCTTCGGGGAGCTATACTCGGAGATGGGAGTTCGCCCGTCGCCCACCCGGCTGACGCCCCAGAAGCAGGCCGCACGGGAGCGCTCCAAGGCCACGCTGGTGGCGAACATGCGTCAAGCCGATCCGGCGTTCTTCGACCGTTTCGGTGTGGAGGTCCAGAGTGGAAACCACCTGCGCATCGAGCGGGCCCTGCGCGAAAGCGCGGCGCTTGTCCGGAAGGTGAGCCCCAAGCGTGAACTCACCGCCATGGGCTCCACCGACAATACCGAATCCGACAATACCGTCTACGAGAATACTGTCTCCGGTAATAGCGAGATCGGCAACACGGCCTACGGCAACTCGATCGCCGGAAACATGGAATCAGGCAACACGATGGAGGCGAACACCATCTCAGGCAACAATGAGCTTGAGAACACCGACTCCGGCAATACCTACCTGACCAATACTGATTCCGGAAACATTGACTCCGACAACATTGCCACGGGCAATACCACCTACGACCATACCGACTCCGGTGGCGAGAACTCGTGGCGCGGCGCACAGCTCGCGCGTGACCAGTTGATCAACAAGATCGCCACGCGACTCGCGGTCCAGTAGTGATGTCATGGCGCTGGTGCGCACGGCTCAGGCCTGCGCACTGGCGCCGACGGTCCACTGCCTGCCCCAACGTGTCATCATGGACTCTTCCAGACGCATCACCGCTGCCAGCGAATCAGCACCTGCCCCAGGAGTCATTCACGCAAGACTGGGGGCGGTTGCCATCGCGGTGGGGCTCGCATGGATTGTCGCCATCGGGTACTCGATCTACCCCGCGCTGCCCTATAGTCCCGTGCGCCTGCCCTACGCGAAGCAGTTGCACACGTTCTTGTGGGCACCGCAGGGGTGGTCATTCTTCACGCGCAATCCCCGCGAGGAGAAGAGGACCGCATACGTGCTCCGCGGTTCCACCTGGGAGTCGGTTCTCCTGGCCCCCCATGGCCGTCTCTCCAACGTCGGAGGGCTCCGCCGCAAGTCACGCGCGCAGTTGCTGGAGATTGGACGGCTGGTGAACGGCCTTCCCGAGGACGCCTGGCTGCCCTGTGAGGAATCCGTCGAGGAATGTCTGGCGAAGCTTCCACCCGGGCGCGCAGTGAAGAACACCTTCCCAGAGCCTACCATGTGCGGGACGACCGCCATCGTCCTGCAGCGGCTCGTGCCGTGGGCCTGGGCGCAGTCCCCCACGCCCGTGACGATGCCCTTGCGTGTCGTGCCCTTGGAGGTCTCGTGCTGAGCCGGCTGGGCAGCTGGGTGCGGTCCTCGCTTGAGCAGCCTCTGCACTCCAATGTCGTGGGGCTCGCCCGCTCGTGTATCGCGCTGGGCATGCTGGGCACGCTGCTGTTCACCTCTCCCGCCGACCTCTTCCTGGTGGCGGTGGACGTGCCCAATGCGTCCCACTGTGGAGGCCCTGCGCGCATGGGCCTCTTCTGCTTCGCCGGAGTCGCCTACCTGGAGGTGGCTCGCTGGCTTGCCATCCTCGTGCTCGCTCTCGTCGCAAGCGGGTGGCGCCCACGGGTTACCGGGGTGCTGCACTGGTACGTGGCGATGAGCTTCTTCACTGCGTCGAAGGTGGTTGACGGGGGGGACCAGGCGGCCACTGTCCTCTCGTTCCTGCTCATTCCAGTGACGCTCACCGACTCCCGGCGCTGGCACTGGGATCCTCCTGCGCTGAATGAACAGGGCCTGTCGACGCCAGGTGGGACGCTCGCAAGCCTGAGCGCGCGATTCGTCGCGCTCACGTGCCTCTGGGCCATTCGGATCCAGGTCGCTGGCATCTATTTCCATGCGGGTGTCTCGAAGATGAAGGTGGCTGAGTGGCGCGACGGGACGGCCGTGTATTACTGGTTCACGGATCCGTGGTTTGGCTTCGCTGAGCCTGTCCGGACACTCGTCATGCCCCTGCTCACCAACGGCATGGTCATCACCCTCATGACGTGGGGGTCGCTGTTGCTGGAAATGATGCTCTTCGCCGGTGTGCTCGCGACACGCCGTGCCCGTGCGGTGCTGCTCGTGCTTGGCATCTCCTTTCATGCGGCAATCGCGCTGGTTCATGGACTGCTGGGTTTCGCCCTTGTGATGTTTGGCGCGCTCATCCTCTTCCTGCGTCCCGTCGATATGCCGTTCGCGCTGCCACGGTTGGCGCTGAAGTGGCCCCCCATACCCGGGTTCACGAGCAGGTCGTCCCTGCAATGAGGGGAGGGGACTGGAATGTCGAGCGCGGCCCGCGAGCCCTTGCCGTCTGCGGCGATGAAGCCCCCTCCCAGGCCGTTCGCGGAGCGTGGCGCGGCATGGATTGTCACCTTGCTGCTGGCGGCTGGGGTGTTCGGCAGCGTGTTATCGGCATGGCCGGTCCCTCCTACCGACCCGCTTGATTTCTTCCAGCCCAAAACCGCGATTGTCATCTTCGCTTCCTTTCTCGCAGCGGCTTTTTACGTCGTGCATGAGCGCGACAGCTGGCTGGACGCCGAAACCTGGGCCCTGGTTCTCTTCCTCGTGCTGGGTGTCACCTCCGTACTGACGGTCGCCACGAATCGGTCACTGGCCTGGTCGTCTCTTGGGACGTCGGCAAGCGGGGTGCTCGTCTTCCTCGTCGCGCGTGGACTGCCCTCACGGGCACGCGGGGTACTGCT
Source organism: Corallococcus sp. AB045 (assembly GCF_003668895.1). NCBI lineage: Bacteria > Pseudomonadati > Myxococcota > Myxococcia > Myxococcales > Myxococcaceae > Corallococcus > Corallococcus sp. AB045. The sequence goes on along the minus strand of NZ_RAWN01000279.1, from coordinate 4,171 downwards.
TGCCGCGGTCATTTCCACGCTCCTGCTGGCCGCGCTCATCGCGGCACTCGAGGCGAATGGCCTGACGCCTCGGCTGTCCGCCCCTCACCGGGTGCCCGGTGGGCCTTTGGGGAATCGAAACGCCCTTTCGCACCTGCTGGTGCTGGGACTTCCAGCGACGGCGTGTCTGGCGCTCGGTGAGCACAGGCGGTGGAGAGTGCTCGCCCTCGCAAGCGCTCTTGTTTCGGGTTATGTGGTTGTGATTGCCAGGTCGAGAGGCGCGTGGCTGGGGGCCGCATTGGGGGTCGCCCTCACCACCGCGCTGGTGTTGTACGTCGCGCCGCGCACAGGCAATGGGAGCATTCGTCGGCGAGGGGCTGCCGTCCTGCTTGCGTTGGTGCTGGGTGGCACGGCGGCGCTCTTTCTGCCCAACCGCTTGCGCTGGAACTCGCCACACCCCTATCGGGACACGCTCTGGGGGCTCGTGGAGGCGGACTCGGGGAGCGGCCGCGGGCGGCTGATCCAGTACGAGACGTCGCTGCGCATGGCAAGGGCCTACTGGCCTCTTGGCGTCGGTCCCGGGAACTGGCCGGTACAGTATCCACGCTTCGCGGAGGCGAATGACCCATCCGTGCACCTGAAGAGCTACGAGCCCACGAATCGCTATCCCAGTAGCGACTGGGTCGCGGTGATGTCCGAGCGAGGCCTGTTTGCCTTCGCGCTGCTTGTTCTCGTCGCGCTCCGATTGTTCGTGCGCGCTGGCCGCACGCTGTTGCGCTCGCCGCGCGCGGACGACGCACTGGCTGGGGGCGCTGCCGCGGCCCTGCTCATGGTCACGACGTGGCTGGGCGCCATCGACGCGGTGCTCATCACCCCTGCGGCAGCAGGCGTTACCGCCGTCCTCCTTGGCACGCTTCTGCCCCGGAGGCCTGCTGAAACAGGGGGCCCTCCCGCGCTGGGGCGTAACCTTTCAGGAGCCGTCCGGTGGTGCGGCGTGGCGCTCCTGCTCGCGTTCGGGTTGCTGGGCGCCTCACGTGAGGTGGCGCTCCTCGTCATCCGCCATGCGGCCGGAACCGCTTCGAATATCGACGCCATCGAAGCGCAGGCACTCCGGTTTGCCGCCGACGATTACCCGACACGCATGACCTTGGGGGTTCGCTGGAGCGTCGCGAGGCAGTGCGACCGTGCCGAGCCTCACCTGGCCGCGGCGTCGAGGCTGCTTCCCGCGGCCATCGCTCCGGGCGACATTGCCGCGCGCTGCCGCTTGCGTGAGAAAAGGCTTTCCGGTGGCGCAATGACCGTGGAGCAGGCTGTGCCTGGCGGATGAATGGCGCCAGGCATCCATTGACGGAAGGCAATAACCCGGGTCCCGGGCGCAATGGCTAGCGGCTGTTATCCTCCTCTCGCCTGGCGGCCGGCACTTGGTGGTGATGAAGCAGGAAGGCAGGGACTCCCTGCCCGTGAAGCGGGCAGGGATGGGACTGCGTCACAGACCGCAGACGTACGGTCCGCCCTGGTTCTTGCAGGCGTCGTAACGGATGCACCAGCCATCCGGCGTCGAATAGGCATACATGTAGAAGCCATTCGCGCAGCGGACCCGGTCGGTGGTGATGCGGCACCAGCCGACGTCGACGTCCGGATCACAGCTGTCCGGCGGAGCCATGGCGTGCACCCGGTCCTCGGTCGTTTCGGTCTCCGTGGCGGGCACGGCCTCCGGTCCACAGCCGGCGACCATCATCCCCACGCTGAAGGCCAGAGCGAGTGTCTGTCGTTTCATGGCGCTCACCATTCCGGGCAGGCCCAGGGGCCCCCGTAGTTCTTGCAGACGTCCGCGTTGATGCACCAGCCGTCCGGGGTCCAGTGGGCATCCATCTGGACGCCGTTGAAGCAGGTGATCTTGTTGCTGGAGACGGGACACCAGCCGTCGTCCTCGAACGGGTCACAGCTATCCGGCGGAGCCATCGCGGCATTGGAAGAAGCACAGCCCTCGTTGCATGCCAGCCAGTCGCGCTGACACACCATGCGCTGGGCGCTGTTCTCCGCGGTGTCGAGGCAGGCGATACGCAGCTGTTCGCACGTGTCTTCGCATTCCGATGCGGATGGCAGGGCGGCCTCACGCGTCGCCAGGATGCCTTGCGCGTCTTGGTTCAAATCCTCTCGTCCGCATCCCGCCAACACCCCGACAGCCATCAGCCCTGCGATGATCGCTACTCGCATGTGCCCTCCTGGGTTCTGGGTCCACGCTGCCTCGACAGGATATCGGGCTCGGTACTTTGGGGCACCCCGCCGCATCAATCATCACAGGCGTGAAGGTTTCCGAGCGCGTGAGAATACCCTCCCCATGATCGACTGCCTTTGCATGAGCGTATTCCCGTGAGGGGGAGGGGAGCCGCAGGTGCGAGTCCAGCCGCCATTCCCCTTCAGCCCGGGCGGGACATGACGGAAGATGCGCGCATGGGTCCGGCCTTGCACCGATGCGCAGTGGGCGGGGCCGCGCTGGGGCTGTTGCTGCTCGCAACCCCCGCGCGTGCCCAGGACGCCACGCCCCTGCCCACGTTCTCCCTGGAGCGCCTGGACCCGAACCCGGGCCTGGGCCCCCTGACGATGGGGAGCGGGGAGCTGCTGGCGCCCGGAGCGCTGCGGATCTCCCTGCTGGCGCACTACCAGCGGAGAGCGCTGACGGTCCGTAACGGGCCGGACGAATACCCGCTCGTCCTGTCCCGGACCACCGGAGTGGTGTCGCTGGCCGTCGGCGTGCTGCCCTGGCTGGAGCTTCAGGCCCAGCTTCCTGGCGTCATCCATCAGAGCGGCGCGGACGTGAGCACCGTGCTGTCCATCTCCCCGCCGTCACGCAGCGGGCTGGGGGCGCCGCGGCTCGCTGCCCGACTGGGGCTGCTGGGGACCTCCGCTCCCGAGGCCTTCCACCTGGCGCTCGACCTGGACGTGCGGTTGCCCGTGGGTGGTTCGGGCGCACTCGCGCGTGATCAGGGCGTCCGCGGCCAGGGACGGCTCATGATGGGCAAGCGCTGGGGGCCCGTGGCTCCGGCGCTGGAAGTGGGCGTGCTCCTGCGTCGCGCCGTTTCGACGGACTCCGGCGTGGACAGCCTCAACGGCGTCGGCAATGAGCTGCGCGCCGGCGTGGGACTGACGGTGGGGTATGCCCTGCGCGCGGAGGTGTCGGCGCTCGGCGCGTATTCGTGGCGGCAGCAGCGCACCAGCGGAGAGCTGCTGGGCGGCCTGCGCTACGCACCGGCCCGGCCCTGGGAGTTCTTCGCGTTGGGCGGCGCGGGCCTGGGCGCGGAGCCGGGCGCGCCCCGTTACCGGGTGCTCGCGGGATTCGCCCTGCTCTTCGACAAGCCGCCTCCTCCGCCTCCGGAGGACATCGTCTACGAGCTCGTCCAGGGGCTCCCGCGTGCTCCCTCCGCCCCCCAGCTCGAACCCGAGCCCACGCCTTCAGAACCTCCACCTCCCGAGCCCGCCAAGGACGAGCCTGTCTCCGAGACCGACTCGGATGGTGACGGTGTCGTGGATGTGTTGGACGCCTGCATCCACGAGCGGGGAACCCGAGAGCACGGCGGCTGCCCGGAGACGGGTGACTCGCTCGTCACGCTGACCCGGGAGCGACTCGTCCTCCATGGCCAGGTCTTCTTCGAGGTCGGCGCGACGACGCTGCCGGGCCGCTCTCGCGTCCTGGATCAGGTGGCGCGGGTGCTGCTGGAGCATCCCGAAGTGGAGCGCGTCGTCATCGAAGGGCACACGGATGCGGAGGGGTCGTCCGCATCCAACCAGCGCCTGTCCCTCGCTCGCGCGGAGGCCGTGCGCGAGTACCTCGTGCGAAAGGGCGTCCCGGCTCACCGGTTGGAAGCCCGGGGCCTCGGTGCGCGCCGGCCCGCGGGCTCCAACGGAACGCCGGCAGGGCGGGGCGAGAACCGCCGCGCGGAGCTTCTGTTGATCCTGGGCGAGCCCACTTCGGCCCGCACCGTGCCCGCGCCTCCTCCCCCCTGAGTCCAGGAGGGCCTCCCCGGCGGAGGCACCCCGCGGAAACCTGTCCGACAGTCGGGCAGCCGCGGCCCGCGGAAACCTGTCCGACAGTCGGACAGGTTCTGGCCGCACCGGGCCCGGGGGCCTAGCGGGCCTGCTGACCGCGACGGGCCCTTCGCCTGGCCAGCATCCACGCCGCCAGCACCCAGAC
>NZ_RAWN01000278.1:0-9610 GCF_003668895.1 Corallococcus sp. AB045 | reverse complement strand
GAGGGTGGGGGTGCGGAGGCGGGGCTGAAAAGCCTGATCCGGACACCTGCCAGGATTCGAAGTTGGGGTGCCCGCCCGAAGAGCAGCCTTCGATCCCGGGCGAGCTTCCACCCCCGGGGAGCGGCACGCAGACGCCGCCGGGCAATGAGAACCCCCAGACCCAGCCGCCTCCGGTGAAGGAGCCGGAGACCGTGCCACCTGCATCGGGGGCCACGCTGTGGTTCGCGAAGGAGGGCGCCGCGCAGGACGACCTGGCGCTGGACCTGGCGGCGGACGCCACCACGGGCGACTTCTTCACCGCCGCCGTGCACGGCTACGACGACCTGGACGCGCGCACGCCCACGGATGACGCCGTGGAGCTGGTCCTCACGCGGCGCTCCGGCGGGGGGCAGACGCTGTGGACCCACGCGTACGACGTGCGCGTGAACCCCACGCCCGCGGAACTGCGCGCGGACGTTCGGGCGCGCGTGGCGGCGGACGGTGCTGGCGGCATGCTCCTGGCCGGCAACATCCAGGGCACGGTGGACCTGGGCACCGGCAAGCTCAGCGACGGCGCCATCATCGCGAGGCTGTCCGCGGACGGCGCGACGCTCTGGGCGCACCGGGTGCCCGGCGAGCTGACGGTGAAGGACGTGGCGGCGGACGCGGAAGGAAGGCTGTACGTGGCCTATACCGCGCCGGCTTCCGTGGACCTGGGCAACGAGGTGAAGGGGGCCTCGGCCGGCGTGGCGGTGTTCACGGCGGACGGCACGGCGGAGCGCGCCTTCGCCGTGGGCAGCGCGGAGTCCGTAGGCGCGGGCGCCGAGCCCCTGTCCCTGGCCCCCGGCGCGGACGGCAGCGTGGCGGTGGCGGGGCACTACACGGGCACCGTGCGCTTCGGCACCAACGTCACGCAGGGCTCCGGTTCGGGCAGCCCGTTCGTGGCGCTGTACCGGCAGGACGGCGCGCTCGGCTGGGCGAAGGTGCGGCCCGGCGTGAAGGGAAGTGTCCGGGACGTGAGCCGCGACACCGCCGGTGACGTGGTGGCGGGCGGCGACTTCCAGGGCAGCTTCTCCTGGGCGGGCGCGTCGCTGAAGGGCGCCTCCAGCCCCAGCCCCTTCGTGGTGGTGACGGGCGCGGACGGCACCGAGCGCTGGGCGCGCGACCTGGGCGTGGACGCGTCCGTGCAGGGCGTGGCCATCCACTCCACCGGCGAGGTGCTGGTGGTGGGCTACACGTACTCGTGGCTGGAGAACGGAGCCTCGGGCACGGACGGCCTGGGGTCCGCGCAGCTCTTCACCCAGCGCTTCGACCCCACGGGACAGCCGCTGGCCTCGCGCCTCTTCCTGGGCACCGCGCCGGAAGCGCGCGGCGAGCTGTACGGCGTGGAGGCGGTGCCGGCGGTGACGTTGATGCCGGACGGCGACACGGTGCTGTTCGGCTACACCGACCGCGTCACGGACTTCGGCGTGGACAAGTTCAAGCCCACGCGCGGCGACGTCTTCCTCGTGCGCGTGAAGTATTAGACAGACGTTACCGAGGAGCGCCCGCGCTTCCGGCGGCGGGCGCTCCGACAGGGCGCAGCGCGTTCTGGCCCAGGCGTGAGAAGTTGATGGAGTTGCTCAGGATGCGCACCGCCTCCTGGTCCGCGTGGAAGCCCATGGAGTTCTCCGCCTCCACGAAGTCCAGGTAGAACTGGGCGCGCTTCTGCAGGTCGCGCGCCTTGGCCAGCGCGTCCTCGGGCGCTCCCGCCTTCTGTGCGCTCTCGAGGTCGTGGATGAGGTCCACCAGCGCGTCCATGGCGATGTTGCGCGTCTGGAAGGTGCGCGTCTGGATGGTCTCCGCCCGGTTGAGCAGCTCCGCCTCGCTCCACTTGTGGCACGTCTGACAGGCGCGGTTGATGTTGAGCAGCGGGCTGCGCACGTGGTGGTCGCTGATCTTCATCGCCCCCTCGCGCTGGTAGGGCATGTGGCAGTCCGCGCACGCCACGCCGCTCTTCGCGTGGATGCCCTGGTTGTACATCTCGAACTCAGGGTGCTGCGCCTTGAGGACCTTCGCGCCGGTGAGGGCGTGGGTCCAGTCGGCGTGCCCGTCCTCGTCGTAGTAGGCCATGATCTGGTCGATGTTGATGCCCTTGGCCCAGGGGTACGTGAGGCGCTTCTCCTTGCCCTTGAAGTAGTACTCGACGTGGCACTGCCCGCACACGTACGTGCGCATCTCCTGGCGGGTGGCGTCCTGGTTCACCTTGAAGTCGGGCACGCCCTGGCTGGCCTTGAGCGCGGCGATGCCCTCGATGAAGCCGGGGCGCGTGACGCGCAGCTGCATGGTGGTGGGGTCGTGGCAGTCGATGCAGGACACCGGGTGCTCCACGAGCTTGCGAGCCTCGGCGAAGGGCATCTGGTTCATCTTTTCAAAGCCCTTGATGAGGTCCCCGTCCCCCAGCTTCTTGTAGGGCACGTACACGCTGCCGTGGCAGTGGATGCAGGTGCCCGGCTGCTGCGTCACCTGCTGCCGCTGGGTGAAGACCTGATCCTCCAGCATGTGCGCGTGGCCGCGCTCCTCGCGGAAGTCGGTGGCGAAGGCGTAGCCGCTCCACATGGTGACCAGGCGGGGGTCCTCCTCCAGCCGGCTCTGCGCCACCACCGAGCGCGGATCCGCCTGGGTGGGCGTGCGCGCCACCGCCTCGCTGCCACCGTAGCGGGTGCGCTTCTGGTCCACCGTGCGCTTGTAGCCGTCGTACTGGAGCGGGAAGTTCTTCCCCCACACGGCGGGGTCCGTGATGGTGTCGTCGAGCTCCACCACCCGGTAGAAGGGGTTCTTCGCCTCCTGCTTGCGCTCCATGATGTTGACCAGGAGGGCGGTGACACCCGCCGAGGCCAGCGCCGCCACCACCGCGACCGCCACCACGAGCTTGATGCCGCTGAACAGCCGGCGCTTCGCCGGAGCCTTCTCGGGCTCGGTCATCGTGCAATCTCCTTACGGATGAGCTCGGGGTTCCCCGACCCTTCGGGATGACCCACGGAGTTGTGGCAGGTGAGGCACTGGAGCTGCTCGCCGGGCGCCACCTGCCCATGGCCCGTGGGCGGCGTCTCGATGGCCTCCACGATGGAGGCATGGCACTTGCGGCACGCGTTCTCCGTCACCACGCGGTTGCCCGGACGCAGGCGGATGGGGTCCGGGAAGGTGCCGGTGGTGAAGTAGAACGAGTGCCAGAAGCCGTTGCTCGCCTTCGTGTAGTACTTGGGCAGGAAGCCCGCGGGCGTGTGGCAGTCGTTGCAGGTGGCCACCGCGTGGTGGCTGCTCTTGCGCCAGCCGTCGTACTGCTCGTTCATGATGTGGCAGTTGGCACAGGCGGCCGGGTCGTCCCGCAGGTACGACGAGCCCTTCGCGTACGCGAAGGTGAAGCCGCCGAGACCGACCGCCACACCGATGGCAATCCCGAGGGTCACGGCCAGCACGGTGCGGGATGCGAAGAGCACGTGGGGCACCCTACATAAATCGCCCACCGGTGGGGGAAACACTTCAACAGCGTGACGGTGGCGCGTGCGCGTGAAGTGTCAGACAGACGCCCACGACCGCTGACCGCATGGTCCCACCCCTCTGGCGGGCCCATGCTCGAGCATGTCCAAGCGTGCGGCGGCGTTGCTGTGTCTGGGGTTGAGCTCGGCCTGCGCGCACTACCGGGTCCAAGCGCCCGGCGCCGCCGGGGCCAGCGCCACTGAACCGCAAGGCGAGGTCCTCTGGTCCCTGGGCTGGGGGCTCGTCCAGGAGCGGCCCCAGGTGGACAACTGCCAGGGCCAGGCGCTCGCGGAGGTCACCCAGAGCACCAACGTGGGCTTCGCGCTCATCAGCGTGCTGACGCTCGGCCTCGCGATGCCGCAGCGGGTGGAGTGGCGCTGCGCGAAGGCGCAGCCGGCGCCCGGCGACCTAGGGGTGCGGTAGCCATGCCCCCCGTCATCCACGAGAGCAGCCAGAAGCGCTGGCAGAACTGGCACCAGAGCTACACCCAGAAGCTGGAGCTGCTGGTGGATGTCTGGAACGCGGATGCCTCCCAGTCCACGGTGCCGGGCTACATCGACACCACCGTGGGCCTGCAGGGGCTCATCCAGCGCGCGCTCACCGAGCGCCTGGAGATCCGCGGCCTGGGCGGAGGCTGGTCCTTCACCAAGGCGCCCGCCACCAGCGGCATCCTCGTCAACACCCGGCCCCTGAACTACCTCTTCCCCGCACCCCGCACCCATCCCGCCTATCCAGGCCGGAGGGAGGACCTCCTCTTCGCGCAGTGTGGTGTCTCCGTCGCGGAGCTGAACCACTTCCTGAAGAGCATTGGCAAGTCGCTGACCACCTCGGGCGCCAGCAACGGGCAGACCATCGCCGGGGCCATCGGGACGGGCACGCATGGCTCCAGCCTGGAGACCGGCGCCATGCAGGACTTCGTGGTGGGCCTGCACGTCGTCGTCTCACCGGACCGCCACGTCTGGCTGGAGCGAGCCAGCGCGCCAGTCATCCACGACGAGATTCCCCAGAAGCTGGGCGCGGAGCTCATCCGGGACGACGCCCTCTTCAACGCCGCCCTGGTGGGCCTGGGCGGCTTCGGCCTCGTGCACGGCGTCCTCATGGAGGTGGTGGACCTCTACTACCTCCAGGCGTACCGCCGGAGGATGCCGCTCGATGAGGGGCTCTGGCGCGCGCTCGACCAGCTGGACTTCTCCGGCATCACGCTGCCGGGGCCGCCGGGACTCAAGCCCTATCACTTCACGGCGGTCATCAACCCCAACGACATGGAGCGGGGTGTCTTCGTCACGGTGATGTACGAGCACGCGCGGTGTCCGGAAGGCTCGAACCCGCCCAGCCCCGGCAGCAAGCTGACGCAGGGGGACAGCGCGCTCGAAATCATCGGCGTGCTGACGGACATGGTCTCGGAGCTGACCATCCCCCTGCTGGCGCGGCTGATGGATCGCTTCTACCCGGAGTACGAAAACGTCTGCGGGACGCACGGCGAGCTGTTCACCGACACGACCACGCGGGGCAAGGCCTGGGGCAGCGCGGTGGCCGTGCCGCTCGGCCGGGTGCGCGAGACCGTGGAGCTGGCCCTCGCCATCAATCGCACCCATGCGTTCCCCGGGCTGTTCGGGGTGCGCTACGCCCTGCCCTCCCGAGCTCCGCTGGCGTTCACCCAGCACGCGCCCATGACGTGCATCCTCGACATCGACGGAGCGTCGTCCACCCGCACGAAGTCCTACAACCGCCGCGTCTGGCAGCAGCTCGCCGGGTCCTCCATCCCCCACACGTACCACTGGGGCAAGTTCCACGAGCTGGACGGCCCGGCGGTGCGCAGCCTGTACGGCGAGGCACGCGTGGACGCCTGGCTCGAAGCGCGCCGGGCACTGCTCCCCACGCCGGAGCTGCGCGCGGCCTTCGCCAATGACTATCTCCGTGAATTGGGACTCGCGTGAGCAGGCGCGTCAGCCCGTGGGCGGTGGGGCGCGGCTCTCCCCGGAAGCGGCGAGCAGCCTTCTTCAGCGACCCTCGTCGCGACCTCGGACTCGCGCGCGGAAGCTCGCCGGGGTGGCGGTAATGGCCGCACTGCTCACGCCCGGCGCGGACACGGATGACGGACCGGTGCTCCGGGGCCAGGTGCAGCTGCGCTGGTACTTCGCCCGGTGCCGCTAAAGACAACGGGCCCGGCGCACTGAAGGCACCGGGCCCGTCCATGTCTCACAGCCGAGGAACGTCTCAGCCGCCGAGCGCCACGTTCTCCAGCACGCCCAGCGCGTCAGGGACGAGCACGGCGGCGGAGTAGTAGGTGCTCACCAGGTAGTTCGTCATGGCCTGGTCATTCACGGCCATGCGCTTCACGGTGAGGCTCGGCTCCACCTCATCGGGGATGCCCGCGTTGTGCAAGCCCACCACGCCCTGGTCGTCCTGACCGATGCGCATGGCGATGATGGAGGTGGTGTTCTCCCGGCTGATGGGCAGCTTGTCGCACGGGAGGATGGGCACCCCGCGCCACGCCTGGAACTTCGCCCCGCCCACGTCCACGACCGTCGGGTACAGGCCGCGCTTGTTGCACTCCCGGCCGAACGCCGCGATGGCACGCGGGTGGGCCAGGAAGTAGCGCGTCTTGCGGCGGCGCGTCAGCAGCTCATCCATGTCGTCCGGCGTCGGCGGACCCGAGCGGGTGTTGATGCGCTGCTTGAGGTCGGCGTTGTGCAGCAGGCCGAACTCCGGGTTGTTGATGAGCTCCCACTCCTTGCGCTCCTTCAGCGCCTCGATGGTCAGCCGCAGCTGCTCCGCGGTCTGGTTCATCGGGTCGTTGAAGATGTCCGACACGCGGGTGTGCACGCGCAGGATGGTCTGCGCCACGCTCAGCTCGTACTCGCGCGGCTTCAGCTCGTAGTCCACGAAGGTGCCGGGCAGCACGGGCTCGCCGTGGTGGCCAGCGGCCAGCGCGATGGCGGCCTGTCCCGCCTTGTCCTGGGGCTTCTTGAGGTTGGCCCGGTAGCGCTCCACGTGCGCCTTCAGCGCCGGGGACTGGCTGATGAGGGACTCGAACACGTCCTGCGGCAGCGCCATCACCGTGCAGGCCGTGACGGCCTTGACGGTGAAGGGCCACACGTCGTTCGACTCCACCACCGCCTGGTCACCGAAGTGGTCGCCGTCCGCCAGCGTGTCCAGCACGACGGGGTCGCCGTACTTGCCGGCCTTCAGCTTCTGCGCCTTGCCGTGCGCCAGCAGGAACACGTGCTCGGCGGACTTGCCCGCCTCCACGATGTTCTCCCCCGCCTTGAACTGCTTCTGGGTGAAGCGGCCGGCCAGGGTGCGGATGAGCAGGTCATCCACGTCCTCGAAGCCCCGCATCAGCGGCAGCTTGAGCAGCTCCTGCGGGATGATCTCCACCTTGGCGCCGATGTTGCTGAAGTTCAGCCGGTCGTCGCCCACGGTGTACGTCAGCCGCCGGTTCACGCGGTACGTGCCGCCGGATACCTGCACCCAGGGCAGGATGCTCAGCAGGTAGCGGGGCGAGATGCCCTGCATCACCGGCTGCGTCTTCGTCGTCGTCGCGAGCTGGCGCGCACCCGCCGTGCTGAGGCTGGTGCCTTCGTGCGCCGCTACGTCCTTCTGTGAAGTCGTCATGGAAGAACCTTCCCGTTACGTGCGGACGAAGAACTACGAGCGACCCAGCTCCACGCTCTCCAGGATGCCCAGCGCGTCCGGCGTCAGCACCGCCGCGGAGAAGTACGCCGTCACCAGGTAGTTCATGATGGCCTTCTCGTTGATGCCCATGAACCGGACGTTGAGGCTGGGCTCGATCTCATCCGGGATGCCCGCCTGGTGCAGACCCACGACGCCCTGGTTCTTCTCACCCGCGCGCATCAGCATGATGGACGTGGTGCGCGACTCGCTGATGGGCAGCTTGTTGCAGGACACGATGGGGATGCCGCGCCACGCGGGCACCATGGTCCCGTTCATGTCGGTGCTGGTGGGGTAGATGCCGCGCTTGTTGCACTCCTGCCCGAACGCGGCGATGGCGCGCGGGTGGGCCAGGAAGAACGACGGCTCCTTCCACACCGTGGCCAGCAGCTCGTCCATGTCGTCCGGCGTCGGCGCGCCGGAGCGGGTGTGGATGCGCTGCTTCAGGTCCGCGTTGTGCAGCAGGCCGAACTCACGGTTGTTGATGAGCTCGTGCTCCTTGCGCTCCTTCAGCGCCTCCACGGTCAGACGCAGCTGCTGCTGGGTCTGGTTCATGGGGTCGTTGAAGAGGTCCGCGACGCGCGTGTGGATCTGGAGGACGGTCTGCGCGATGGCCAGCTCGTACTCGCGCGGGTGCGTCTCGTAGTCCACGAAGGTGCCGGGCAGCACGGGCTCGCCGTGGTGGCCGGCGGCCAGCTCGATGGCCTTCTGGCCGGACGTGTCCTGCTTCTTCTTGGAGCGGGCCTTGAAGTTGTCGATGTGCTTCTGCAGCGACGGCACCTGCGCCACGACCGCCTCGAAGGCGGACTGCTGGAGGACCAGCGCGATGACGGGCGTCACGGCCTTCGCCGTGAACTGCCAGTAGTCCTGCGACTCCAGCAGCGCCTGGTAGCTGTAGTGGTCGCCGTCCGCCAGCGTCTCCAGCACCAGCGGCTCGCCGTACTTGCCGGTGCCAATGCGGTTCACCTTGCCGTGGGCGATGAGGACGATGGAGTCCGCTTCCTTGCCGGCCTCGGTGATGACCTCACCGGCCTTGTACTCCTTCTGCACGAAGCGGTTGGCCAGCGCGGTGAGCGCGTCCACGTCTTCATAGCCGCGCAGCAGGGGCAGCTCGCCCAGCTCCTGCGGAATCACCTGCACCTTGGCGCCGGTGCTGGTGAAGGTGACGCGGCCGTCGCCCACCGCGTAGGTCATGCGGCGGTTGACGCGGAACGTACCGCCGGACACCTGCACCCACGGCAGCAGCTTGAGCAGCGTCCGCGAGGAGATGCCCTGCATCTGCGGCTCGGACTTGGTCGTCGTCGCCAGCTGACGCGCCGCCTGCGTGCCAAGGCTCTGGTTGTTGTCGTCGAACTTCTTGGTGTCGTTGGACATGGGTCACCCTTCTGCAGGTTGAAGAATCGAAAAGGCTTCGGACTGCGGTTGAACTCAGGATTTGGCGGCGCGGAACAGCTCGGCGACGCGCATCGCGGAGGTGCCCAGGCTGGAGACGTTCCCGGCCTTGAGCTTCGGCGCCGCGTCGTGGATGAGCTCCTTCTCGGTGTAACGGGTCACCTCCGCGTGCCACCGGGGGATGCCCGCCATCCACTGCTGGAGCTGCTCCACGTACTTGTTCAGCTTCTCCTGCGCCTTCGCATCCAGGTCGAAGGTGCGGATGACCACCGGCAGCTCCTTGGCCACCAGGTGCTCGAACTGCTTCATGCGCGCGGTCATCAATTCGTTGACCGTGAGCACGGCCGCGTCCTTGTCCACGCCCAGGAACTTCTGGACCACGAGCACGCAGTTGTTGAGCTCGCCCTCGAACTGGATCTCCTTCTGGTAGGAGAAGAGGTCGTTGACGAAGCAGGCGTAGTCCGCGGCGGAGTTCTCCAGCCCGCGCAGCGTGCGGGTGTTGAAGACGGCCTCCGGCACCGCGTCGCCCTTGGAGAGGCGCGACAGGCTCATGGTGAGGTCCGAGCCGAACGTCTTGCGGCGCATCTCCACGTAGTCCACGGGGTCCGGCACGCGGTTGGTGAGCTGGTTGTTCAGCTCCCACACCCAGCTGTCCGTCATGTCCTGGATGGCCTTGCGGAACAGCATGCGGCCGCGCGGCGACAGCGGGCCGGCGGTGCGCTTCCACAGGTCCACCAGGCCCAGCTCCACCGGGTTGGTGGGCACCGCGGCGTTGGCGGCCTCCACGTCATCCGGCATGAACTGGCCCAGCCGCGCGGTGAACATCTTCGCGCCCGCCATGTCCCGCGTGTTCGCGTAGAGCATGGGGAAGTAGTCGTCCGCGTAGGTGCCCCAGACGAGCCAGCACGCCGTCAGGTCCAGCTGCTCCGGGGTCGCGTCCGGGTGGATGTACGCGCCGCAGAGGGCCACGTCCGCCGCGTCGAACTTGTGGTCGTCCCAGACGTAGAACCCCACCACGGGCACCACCTCCAGCATGCCCACCCGC
>NZ_RAWN01000277.1:0-9632 GCF_003668895.1 Corallococcus sp. AB045 | reverse complement strand
CCGCAGGTCCGGCCCCGGCTGCCCCTTCAACAGCAACCCCGCGAACAACACCCCGCCCGCCAGCAGGAAGCGCATCCCCGCCATCCGGAACGGCGGAAAGCCCGTCAGCGCGAACCGCATCGCCAGGTAGGTCGACCCCCAGATGACGTAGAGCGCGAAAAGGCTGAACATCAGGCGGCCCCGGTGGGGCGCGGGCTCGGCTACGGAGGGGGTCGCGGTCGCGGTCGTCACGGCGGCGGCCTTCTATCCCCCACCTCCCTCCCGTGCGATGTGCGCTTTGCCGTACCCGTGCCACGCAGGCCGGCGGACCAGCGCCCCGCCTGCCTGCCCTCTGGATGGCCCCTCCCAATTGAATGCCCCGGGCGTCCCTTTTAGAATTCTACAGGAGGCATGGAGACCCGGAGGTCGGGCCGACGGCCTGTGGAGCGTGAGCGGGAATGCCCGACGAATTGGGTGAGCGCGAGAAGGAAGTCCTCCGAGCCGTGGTGCAGGAGTACATCACCACGGGCGGTCCGGTCGGCAGTCAGCAACTGACGCGCCGCGGAGAGTTCGACGTGTCCTCCGCGACCATGCGCAACGTGCTCGCCGACCTGGAGGCCCTGGGCTTCCTGGAGAAGCCCCACACTTCCGCCGGCCGCGTGCCCACCGACCGGGGCTACCGCTTCTACGTGGACACCCTGGTGAAGCTGCGCGACCCCGCCCCCCGCGACCGCGAGCTCATCCACGCCGGCCTCGTCCACGAGTCCAGCCTGGACGAGGTGCTGTCGGAGGCCAGCCGCGTGCTGCACTCGCTCACGCGCCACGCGGGCGTCGTCCTCACGCCCCGCCCCGACGCCGCCGTGTTCCAGCGCATCGAGTTCCTGCGCCTGCGCGAGAACCGCGTGCTCGCCATCCTGGTGGGCCAGAACGGCCAGGTGCACAACAAGGCCCTCACCGTGGACTTCCCGGTGACGTCCGACGAGCTCATCAAGGCCAGCAACTACCTCTCCGAGCTGCTGCACCAGGTGCCCCTGGAAGAGGCGCGCGAGCGCATCCGCGCGGAGATGGACCAGGAGCAGGCCCTCTACAACGCGCTCACCGCCAAGGCCCTCAAGCTGGGCGCCGCCGCCACCGACCTGCAGACGCCCGAGCGCGTGCTCATCGAAGGCACCGGCTCCTTCCTGGAGCAGCCGGAGTTCGCGGACGTGGAGCGCATCCGCGCGCTGTTCCGCGCCCTGGATGAGAAGCACAAGCTGCTGCACCTCTTGGACCGCGTGCAGCGCACCAAGGAGATGCACGTCTTCATCGGCGCGGAGAGCGAGTTCTCCGCCGCCGGCGACGTCACCGTCATCGCCAGCCCGTACGGCACGGCGGAGGCGGTGCTGGGCACTGTCGGCGTCATCGGGCCCACGCGCATGGACTACCGGCGCGTGATTCCCCTGGTGAACTTCACCGCCCAGGTGCTCTCCAGCGTGCTGGAGAAGGTGTAGCGGCCCTACTGCGGCGCGGGCGCGTAGACGCGCAGCGCCGCGGGGGCCACCTCGAAGCGCATGGGCGTCATGCCCACGTTCTCCCCGTCCGCGTTCACCTCCATGGGCGGGTCCGTCTCCACGACGAGCCGGGAGGCGTGCAGGTGCACGACGGACTCGTGCTCCAGGTGCCCGCCGCTCCGCATGCCCAGCGCCACGCGCGCCAGCGTGGCCACGTCCTGCAGGTGGCCCAGCCCCGTGCGCTCCCCGCCATCCGCCATGGAGGGCGCGGTGATGGCGTAGACGTGGAAGTGGCGGTCGTCCAGCGTCGCGTCCGGCGCCACCATGTTGCCCGCGCCGTGGTAGCGGCCGTTGCCCACCACCAGCTGGAGCGCGTCCACCTCCAGCGTCCGGGAGCCCGTCTGGAGCCGGACGTGGAAGGGCTGCAGCGTGCGCATCTCCGCGGCGGCGGCCATGGGATAGGCCAGCTTGCCGGCGCGCTGCTTCAGCTCCTGCGTGAGCCGCTTCGCGATGGCGGTGGTGAGCCCCAGGCTGGCGGCGTTGAGGAAGGGCCGCCCGTTGACGAGCCCCACGTCCACGCGCGCCGTATAGCCACCGGCGATGACGTCACACGCGGCCTCCAGCGTGTCCGGGATGCCCAGCGACCGGGCGAAGTCGTTGCCGGTGCCCAGCGGCACCACGCCCAGCGTCACGTCGCGCCCCATCAGGGCCTGCGCCGCGCAGCTGATGGTGCCGTCGCCTCCTCCCACGAGGACGCGGCGGGCCCCCTGGGCGATGGCCTCCTCCACCACCTTGCGCAGGCGCTTGGGCCGCGTCAGCGCGTGCGCGGCGATGATCGGGATGCCATGGGCGGCCAGCAGCTCACGGGCGTGCTCGAAGGCGTCGAGCCCCGAGCGCGAGCGCGTATTCACCACCAGGACCGCGGGCCCTTCGTCCACGTGACGAAGGCGCGGAGGCGCGTTGAGTGCGGGTTCCAGGGGAAACCTCGGCTTTGAATGCAGCGCCTCCAAGCTGCGCACGACCGTGCGCCAGCACCAGCGGGACCCGGGAGAAAAGGGCAGGAGCACTGTCCATTCCCCGCCGACTGCGCGTGGAGAGCTTCCACGGGTGGACAGGGGTAGGGTGCCGGCGGGTTCCCTCCCTGGCCAGGCGTGTTCACCTTCCAGGCGACGCGGACTCCGTGCCACGGACCCGCGCCGGGACGTTCTCCAGGAGGGTTTTGAATGGCACGAGGAAGCAAGGACAAGTACTCGGCGAAGCAGAAGCGCATGGCCGAGCACATCGAGAAGGGCTACGAGGACAAGGGCGTCGGCGAGAAGACCGCGGCGGCCCGCGCGTATGCCACCGTGAACAAGCTCACCGGTGGCGGGATGAAGGGTGGCTCCGGCAGCAAGGCGAAGGCGGCCCGCCGGCGCCCCGCGGCCCGCAAGAACGCGCGCAAGGCAGGACGCGTGGGCGGCAAGCGCCGCGCCGCCACCGCGAAGAAGAGCACCCCTTCCAGCCGCAAGAAGGCCGCGCCCACCCGGGCCCGGCGCACCCCCACCGGCCGCAAGGCCACCTCGCGCACCGGCACCGCCGGCAAGCGCTCCACGGCCCGCAAGAGCACCGTGCGCCGCGGGACGGCTCGCAAGAGCACCGCGTCCCGTTCACGCGCGAAGCGGGGCGGTTCGCGCAAGTAACGCCGGATGGGCTTTGGCGAAGGGCTCCACCGGTGGCCACGCGTTCATGGCCGCCGGGGACGCCTTCACCCCGTCACGGGCTTCAGCGCGACTCCTCGTCCTTGGAGGTGTCCCGCGACGCCGCGTCCCAGGGCCAGATTTCGGGGTCTGCTTCCAGGCGGCGCAGCAGCTCCGCGGGGTCCTTCACCAGCGTGCGGCAGCCGGCCGTGCGCAGGTCCTCCGCGCGGAAGCCGCCGCACAGCACGCCCACGGACGCCAGGTGCAGCTTGCCCGCGGCCAGCGCGTCGTAGGGTGTGTCACCCACCACCACCGCCGTGGCGGGGTCCGGCTTGCCCAGCTTCACGAGCGCCGCCTCGAAGATGTCCGGGTGCGGCTTGCTCTTGTCGACCTCGTCCTTGGCCGTCTTCGCTTCGAACAGGCCGTCGATGCCGCACAGCTCCACGTAGCGCTTGAGCTCGTCGTCCTTGGCGCTGGAGGCCAGGGCAATCTTGCGGCCGCGCTTGCGCAGCAGCTGGAACAGCTCCTTCACGCGCGGGAAGGGGCGCACCTTGGGCAGGAACTCGCGCTTGAAGCGCGCGGAGCGGTCCTCCTCCAGGTCCTTGCCGAAGCGCTCCAGCTCCTCGTCGTTGAAGAAGACGGGCAACAGCTGGTCCGCGCCCTTGCCAATCTGGCTGCGCACGTGGGCAAACGGGATGTCACGCCCGAACTCGATGAACGACCGGCGCCAGGCCTCGGCGTGCTCGTCCACGGAATCCACCAGCGTCCCATCCACGTCGAAGATGACGTTCTCGACCATGCGCGGCAAACCTCCGCCGCCAAGGTGGCGATGGGTGACGTGCCGGTCAACCGCCCGTGGGTGACTTCGGTCCACTCTCCTGCGCTTCACTGTCCACGAGTGTCCGGGTCTGTACGCTGTATCCCTCCGGAGCGGCGGGGGTGAAGGCGTCGTTGGGCAGCGGCGTCTTCAGGTCCACCTTCGACAGCACCGTCTCCCCCTGCTTCGTGTCCCCCACCCAGCGTGTGAGCTTCTGGGGCACGCACAGGCCCAGGGACGCGTCGCAGTGCTCCTCCTCCATCCGCACCTCCGCCCGGGTGCCGTCCGGCGCGCGCGTCTTCTTGGCCAGGAAGTCCAGCGAGGGCCAGCGCAGCACGTACGTCACCTCCACGCCGCCGCCCGCTTCTCCCTCCAGCGCCATGGTCAGCTCCACGGCCTCCTTCGCCTGGGGCAGGCCCAGGCCGGTGACGCGCTTCGCCTTCGTGCTGCGCAGGAGCAGCGGCGCGCGGAAGCCGTCCGGCACGAAGGGGGTGAAGATTTCGGTGAGGAACGCGGACAGCTTCTCCGCGGAGACCTGGGACGTGAAGGTGGTGAACTGCTTCGTCGCCTCCACCTGCTCGTACAGGTGCTTGCCGTCCCACCACACCTGCCGGGCCTGGGGCGCGGACACGGTGCCGCGCATCTTCTGGGGCGCGCGGTACGCGAAGGTGAAGCCCGCGGAGGCGGTGTCCCCTTCCGTCTGGGTGCCCTCCAACTGGTAGGCCGTCAGCTTCGCGTCGCGCGCGGCCAGCTTCTCGCGCACCTGGGCCATCAGCTCCGCGTCGTTCGCGCCTCCGGACGAGGACGAACGGCACGCGAGGAGGCACACGAGGGGCACGAGGAGGAGGGCGCGCATGGGGAGCTTCCCGGGGGCTGGAAATGGAAAAGGCCCCGCTGTCTCCAGGGGGCCTTCGGACTGCCTCGGTGAGGAGGCAGCTTCGGACTACTTCACCGCCACGCCGGTCGCGGAGGAGCTGGTGATGCCGATGATGGTGCCGAACAGGGCGAAGATGCCGTGACGCGGCGTGGTGCTCGCCGACTTCAGGTCCACCTTGGAGGCGCCCATGGCCTTCGCCTCGGTGATGAGGAGGCGGTTGACCACCGTGTCCAGGTCGCTCTGGACGATGTCGATGATGTGGAAGATCGCGGTCAGGCCCAGCGAGCTGCCCTGGATGACGGCCACGGCCTCGCCGTTGGCGGCGATCTCGGAACCGGAGACGACGGCGGACTCGACGCTGGTGCAGCCCACGAGGGAGGCGGCGGCGACGGCGGACAGGATGAACTTCTTCATGGTTATCTCCCCAACTGACAGTGGCTTGGATGGTGACGGAGCGGCCCGAATGAGCGCTCCGACGTTCGGTAAAACCTCAAACGGCGCGGTTCGTAGCAGAAGGCTTTTTCAAGTCAAGGACCCGGGGCGGGTTATTCCGAGTTCTGTTGGACACTTCATCCGCCGGGCGGCGCGGGAGCGGTCGCCGCTCTCGCGGACGTGAGGCATCTTCGCGCATGCACCCGGCTTCCGTTCCACGTCCCACCCCGGCCCGCGTCTGGCTGCACCTGCTGCTCTTCGGGGTGACGCTGGGGACGACGTTCCTCGCGTACCTGCTGCTCTTTGGCCGCTCGTTCCCGTTCAGCGGGGGTGGGCTGCTCGAGGAGGACCGGACGCAGGCGCTGTTCTTCAGCGGGTCACTGCTCGCCATCCTGGGCTCGCACGAGATGGGGCACTACGTGCTCGCGCGGTGGCACCGGGTGGACACGTCGCTGCCGTACTTCATCCCGCTGCCGGTGCCGGGGAGCCTGGGCACGCTGGGCGCGGTCATCCGGCTGCGCGGGCGCATCCCCACGCGCAACGCGCTGGTGGACATTGGGGCCGCGGGGCCGCTGGCGGGCCTGGTGGTGGCGCTGCCCCTGCTCTACTGGGGGCTGTTGCACTCCACGGTGGTGGACTCGCCGCCGGTGCCGTCCGCGTTCCCCGGCGAGTCGTCGCTGTGGGTGCTGGGGCAGGAGCTGCTGCGCTGGGTGATGGAGAAGGTGACGCAGGCGCCGCCCGCGATGGAGCCCGTCTACACGAGCCACCAGACGCACTTTGGCGACAACCTCCTCATGAAGGCGCTGACGTGGCTGGCGCTGGGCCCCCTGCCGGAGGGCAAGGACGTGGTGGTGCACCCGGTGGTGATGGCGGCGTGGTTCGGCCTGCTGGTGACGCTGCTCAACCTGCTGCCGGTGGGGCAACTGGACGGCGGGCACCTGACGTTCGCGGTGCTGGGGCCCAAGGCCCGGCTGGTGGGCCATGGCGTGGCGGTGGTGCTGCTCTTCCTCACCGTGTTCGTCACCGCGTCGTGGGGCCTGTGGCTGGTGGTGGCGAGCAAGGTGGTGGGCTTCGGCCACCCGGAGGTGTTGCGGCCGGAGGAGCCCCTGAGCGCCTCGCGCAAGGTCATCTGCGCGCTGTGCCTGTTGGCGCTGGTAGGGTGCGCGATGCCCGTCCCCCTGCGCGAGGTGTGGTCATGAAGTACCAGTGCGAAAGCTGCGACCGGCTGGTCAAGGTGGAGACCTACCTCCTGGAGGACCACGCGCTGGCCGTGGCGTGCCCGGCGTGTGGCGCGTGGACGCGGGCGGCGCCCTCTCTCTCCAAGCCGGCCTCCCCGAAGCCGGTGCCCGGGCGCACGGAGGAGCCGGGCGCGCGTGGAGGCGACACCGCCGCGGTGGCGGTGCCCACGCCGGAGCCCGTCCTGGACCTGGAGCCCCCCGTGGTCCCCCTGCGGCCCAGCGTCACCGCGCTGCGCGTGGTGCGTTCCGAGGCGCCGTTGGTGGTCCCTTCCGCGCTGGACGGAGACCCCTTCCAGGCGCCGCCGGGCCACTGCCCCAAGTGCGTGGCGCCCATTCGCGATGACGCCGGGTCCTGTTCGGCGTGCGGACTGGTCTACGCCAACTTCATTCCGGATGAGCACCAGCCCTCCGAAGCCCTGGCCCAGGAGTGGCGCGAGCTGCTGGGGGCCTGGCACGACTGGGACGCGCACGACCGCCTGCTGTCCCAGGCGATGATGCGGGGCGAGATGGCCATGGTGGGCCGGCTGTACCGCATGCGGCTCGCCCGGGCGCCGAACGATGCCCAGGCGCTGCGAGGGCGGGATGAAGTGGTGCGCCGGGTGACGATGGCGACGACGCTCGCCTCCGACGGACCGTCACCGGCGCTGGGGCGCAAGGTGAAGACCGCGGTGATGGGGGTCGTGCTGGTGGTGTCCCTGGTGATGCTGCTGGTGCTCTTCCAGATGATGCGCGGGTCCTTCTAGGCGGCGGGCAGAGCCAGAGCGCTGGACGGCCCGCTTCCCGGGCAGGCGGGGGACGGGGCCTCACGGTCGCGTCAGGGAACGCGCGGGGGGCGCCGGGCGCTGTTATCCTGCGGGGCCGCCTTTTCAGTCCTCCTGCCCCCGAACCGCCGCATGTCCGCGCCCGCGCCCCGTCCTCTCTCTGTCGACAGTCTGCTGGGGCCTGGTGGCGCGCTGGAAGAGGCGTTGCCCGCGTACGAGCACCGCCCGGAGCAGCTCCAGATGGCGCGCGCGGTGGAGCGGGCCTTCTCCGAAGGCAGCTACCTGCTGGCGGAGGCCGGCACCGGCACGGGCAAGACGCTGGCGTACCTGGTGCCCGCGCTCCTGTCGGGGCGCAAGGTGGTGGTGTCCACGGCCACGAAGACGCTGCAGGACCAGGTGTTCTTCAAGGACCTGCCGCTGCTCAGCGAGAAGCTGGGGCTGCGCTTCGAGGCGGCGTACCTCAAGGGGCGCGGTAACTACCTGTGCCTGCACCGCTACGAGTCCTTCGAAAAGGACCCGCAGTTCGTCTCGCGCGAAGAGGCGAAGCAGTGGCCGCTGCTCAAGAAGTGGGTGACGCAGACGGAGACGGGGGACCGGGCGGAGCTGGATTTGCCGGAGTCCTTCGCCGCGTGGTCGCGGCTGTCCACCACGTCGGAGACGTGCCTGGGCTCGCGCTGCTCGATGTACGAGACGTGCTTCGTCACGCGGATGCGCAAGCGCGCGGAGGCCGCGGACCTGCTGGTGGTGAACCACCACCTGTTCTTCGCGGACCTGTCGCTGCGCAGCTCCGGCAAGCGCACGGAAGGGGTGCTGCCCTTCTACGACGCGGTCGTCTTCGACGAGGCGCACGCGCTGGAGGACGCGGCCAGCGGCCACTTCGGGTGCAGCGTGTCCAACTACCGGTTGGAGGAGCTGTCGCGCGACGCGGTGGCGGCCCTGCAGGCGAAGGATGAGCGGCACGCGACGCTCTCCGCGCTGGCCCAGCGGGTGCGCTCGCACGCGGACGCGCTGTTCCTCCAGGCGCCGCGCGCGCTGGGGATGTCCAGCCAGGAGTCCACCGTGGCCTTGCGCCCGGAGACGATGGGCAAGCTGTCCGGCGCGCTGGAGCAGGTGCGGGAAGGCCTGGCCGCGCTGGCGTCCTTCGCGGGCAGCGAGCGCGAGCCGGAGCTGGCCGCCATCCACCGCCGCGCGGAGGAGATGGCGGAGCAGCTCAGCTTCCTGGAGAAGTCCGAGTCCGCGGACCACGTGTACTGGGCGGAGGCGCGCGGCAAGGGGCTGTTCCTGCGCGCGAGCCCCATCGACGTGGCGAAGGAGCTGCGCGACCGGCTCTACGGCGCGCTGGACACGGTGGTGTTCACCTCCGCGACGCTCGCGGCGGACAGCCGCTTCGACTTCTTCGCCAAGCGCATGGGCATGTACGACGACGAGGGCCAGCCCGTGACGCGCGTGCGCACGCTGGCGGTGCCCAGCCCGTTCGACTTCCCCCGCCAGTCCGCGCTGTACCTGCCCACGCACCTGCCGGACCCCAGCGCCCCGGGCTTCATCGAGGCGGCGGCGGAGGAGATCATCCAGCTGTGTGAAGTGACGGGCGGGCGCGCGTTCGTGCTCTTCACGTCCCTGCGCAACATGGTGCGCGCGTACGAGCTGACGGCGACGCGGCTGCCCTACCAGGCGCTGCTCCAGGGAGAGCGGCCCAAGCAACAGCTCCTGGATGCCTTCCGCCAGACGCCCAGCGTGCTCTTCGCCGCGCACAGCTTCTGGGAAGGCGTGGACGTGCCCGGGGACGCGCTGAGCCTGGTCATCATCGACCGGCTTCCGTTCGCGTCTCCTGGAGACCCGCTGGTGGCCGCGCGCATCCGTCAGATTCAAGCGCGCGGTGAAGAGCCGTTCGACCAGTACCAGTTGCCGCAGGCGGCGCTGGCGCTGCGCCAGGGCTTCGGGCGGCTCATCCGCACGCAGGCGGACCGGGGCATCGTGGCGATGCTGGACCGCCGCATCGTGACCAAGGGCTATGGCCGCGTGTTCCTCTCCAGCCTGCCGCCCGCGAAGCGGATGGAGGACACGACGGAGCTGAGCCGCTGGTTCAACGGCCCGGTGCGCCCGGTGCCGCCCGTGCGCTCGATTCGCTGAACACGTCGCGCAGGCGCAGGCCCACGCGTGCCTGGAAGGGCGGGGCCAGGGTGTCCACGCCCGCGCGGCCCGCGAGGTACTGGCGGTCGAAGAGGTTCTCCACCGGTAACCGTCCGGCCAACGACGTGCCGTGAGGGATTGCCGGGGTAGCGGCGTGCGGCGGACGCTTCCGGGCATGGCGAAGCAGGTGGAGAAGCCGGAGTGGGCGCGCGTCGCGGAAGCCTTCGAGGCC
>NZ_RAWN01000276.1:0-9857 GCF_003668895.1 Corallococcus sp. AB045 | reverse complement strand
GGCGGGGGCGTGGGCGGGGGCATGGTGCCTGTCGTGGACATGGCCTGCTACGGCTTCGGCTGCGGCTACTACAACGCGGACAGCACCAAGGTGACCACGGTGGACGTGTCGGACGTGGCGCACCCCACGGTGGTGGATCAGGTCTACCTGCCCGGCGTCTTCAACCAGGCGCGCCGCGTGGACAGCAACGTGCGGCTGGTGCTGGCGGACGCGTTCCGCTGGCCGGAGGCCGTGAAGTTCTGGGTGGACTACTCGGAGGACCTCTACAAGGACGAGGGGAAGCTCACCAAGACCCTCGACGCGCTCATCGCCGAGAACGAGAAGCACATCCGCGCGAACACGCTGGACCAGTGGCTGCCCGCGGGCAAGCACGTGGACGCGGCGGGCGTGGAGACGTCGCTGCCCACGTCCTGCGGTGACTTCTACCGGAGCAACGCGCCGTCCGCGCTGGGCTTCGTGACGGTGGCTTCGCTGGACCTGGACGCGCGCACGGCGGCGCCAGGGCGCACCAGCCTGGTGGCGGAGCCGGGCACGGTGTACGCGTCCAAGGAGTCGCTGTACCTGGCGCACTCGCATTACTGGTGGTGGCCGCAGCCGGGGCAGAAGGACTTCACCTACCTGCACAAGTTCGACCTGAGCCAGCCGGGCCGCGCGGTGTACGCGGGCTCCGGGACGGTGGAGGGCACGCCCATCAACCAGTTCGCCCTGGATGAATACGAGGGCGTGCTGCGCATGGCCACCACGGTCACCACGCGCCTCCCGGAGCCGGAGCATGCGGATTGGTGGTGGGGCGGCACCACGACGGCCAGCCGCGTGACGACGCTGGGCGTGAAGAACGGGCACCTGGCGGAGCTGGGCCGCAGCGAGGACCTGGCCGAGGGCGAGCGCATCTTCAGCGCGCGCTTCGCGGGCAATCGCGGCTACGTGGTCACCTTCCTCCAGGTGGATCCGCTCTTCACCTTCGACCTGAGCGACCCGGCCCACCCGCGCAAGGTGGGCGAGCTGAAGGTGCCCGGCTTCTCCACGTACATGCACCCGGTGGGCGACCACCACCTGCTGACCCTGGGCATCCACACGGATCCCAACGGCGGCTGCTGCGGGACGCGCATCCTGAAGCTATCCCTCTTCGACGTGAGCGACATGGCGAACCCGAAGGAGACCGCCACGCAGCTGGTGGGCGAGGCCTACGGCTGGAGCGAGGCCCTCTACGAGCACAAGGCCTTCAACTACTTCGCGGCCAAGGGGCTGGTGGCCATCCCGTTCACGGACTACTCGAGGACCTACATGTCCTCTGACGACTACTGGCAGGGCTTCCGCACGGAGCTGCGCGTGTTCCGCGTGGACCTGGCGGCGGGCATCTCTCCGGTGGGCGCGGTGCCCATGTCGGACCTGTTCAAGACCACGAACCTGCCGCAGTGGAGCTACTACTACACGCCGGAAGTGCGCCGCAGCGTGATGGCGGATGACTACGTCTACGCCATCAGCGACGCGGGGGTGCGCGTGTCGAAGGTGCAAAGCCTCCAGACGCCGCTCGTCACGGTGCCGTTCCCGGTCAGCACGCCCTGACGCAGGCGGGCGGGCGGTCAGACAGGGCGGGGGATTGCGTCGCTTGCACCAGCGCAATCCCTTCCCTATAGGCCCCGTCATGCCGCCCGAAGCCGTCGAGCCCTCCGTGTCGTCCTCCCCTCCGGCCCGCGGCGCCAAGGGGGAGCTGCGCGCCCTGCTGGCGCTGGCGATTCCCCTGTGCATCGCGCAGGCGGGCCAGTCCCTGATGAGCGTGACGGACACCTTCATCGTCGGCCGGGCCGGCACGTCCGCCCTGGCGGCGGTGGGCCTGAGCCACGCCCTCTTCTTCGCCGTTAGCAGCTTCGGGATGGGGCTGATGATGGGCGTGGACCCGCTGGTGTCCCAGGCCATTGGCGCCGGCAACCCACGCCGCGCGCGCGACGTGCTCTGGCAGGGGGTGTGGCTGTCCGCCTTCGTGGGCGTGGTGCTGTGGGCGGTGCTCATCACCGTGCCGTCCGGCCTGCCGTGGGTGGGCGTGGCGGAGGAGCAGATCGTCCAGGTGCGCGCCTTTCTGCACTTCCGCGCGCCCAGCCTGCCCCTGATGCTCATCTTCCTCACGGTGCGCGCGTACCTGCAGGCCATCGGGACGCCCCGGCCGCTGGTGGTGTCCGCCGTGCTGGCCAACATCATCAACGTGATGCTGGTGCCGCTGTTCGTCTTCGGCGGCGAGTCGCTGCCCACGTGGGCGGGACCGCTCACCCATGTGCCGGCCATGGGCGCGGCGGGCGCGGCGCTGTCCACGCTCCTGTGCACGGCGCTGGAGGTGCTCATCGTCGCGCGGGCGGTGCAGGCCATCCCGGTGCCGGGCACGCCGTCACGCAAGCCGGTGGTGGCGGACCAGCTGCGGGCGTTCCGGGTGGGGCTGCCCATCGGCCTGCACATCGCGGCGGAGGTGGGCGTCTTCGCGCTGGCGGGCGTGCTGTCCGCGAAGCTGGGGCCGGAGAGCGTGGGCGCGCATCAAATCGCCATCTCCTTCGCCAGCCTCACCTTCACCATGGCGCTGGGCATCGGCAACGCGGGCAGCGTGCGCGTGGGCTGGGCCGTGGGCGCGCATGACACGCCGCAGGCCCGCAGGAGCGGGTTGATGGCCTTCGCCCTCGGCGCGGTGGTCATGTCGCTCGGCGGGCTCGTGTTCGCGCTCTTCCCTCGGGGCCTGGCGAAGCTGGCCGGGGCTCCGGAGGACGTGCTGCCGCTCCTGCTGCCCCTGCTGATGGTGAGCGCCATCTTCCAGGTCTTCGACGGCGTGCAGGGCGTGGGCGCGGGCGTGCTGCGCGGCGCCGGCCAGACGCGCTTCACCTTCGTGGCCAACATCGTGGGCCACTACGCCGTGGGCCTGCCCCTGACCCTGCTCCTGGGCTTCCACCTGGGCATGGGCGTGCTGGGCATCTGGTGGGGCCTGTGCGCGGGCCTCATCACCGTGGCCGCCGCCGTGCTGTGGCGCTTCTGGCGTGTCAGCGCGGGCACCCTCAGGCCGCTGGAGGGTTGAGGAGGGTAGGTTGTAAACTTGCAGTGTGGGCGGAAACTCCAAGAATCTAGGAATCGGACGCAACACGGATCTGGAAGACCCGACAATTGTCCCAGGAGCTTACATGTCCAACTACCGCATCCGCCCCGGCGACACCCTCTCTGGCCTGGCCGCTCGTTTTGGCACCTCCGTGCAGAAGCTGGCGCGCGACAACAACATCTCGAACCCGGACCTCATCTTCTCGGGTCGGACGCTGCGCATCGGCCACTCCGGCCGTGACAGCTTCGACGCCGGTGGCCGTCAGGGCGTTCGCGGTGGGCGTGGCGTGGGTGGTGGGCAGGACGTGGGCGGCCCGATGGGCGTGGCCCCCACCGGCGGGACCGACAAGGGGCGCCGGCTGGCGGAGGCGGCGCGCGCGGCGGCCATGGGTATGGGCGGCTACAACAGCCAGGGCCTGTGCGCCACGGGCGTGAGCCGGGCCATCCGCAACTCGATGGGCATCGGCGTGTCGGGCAACGGCAACCAGATCGACAACAACCTGCCGCGCGACAAGTTCCGTCAGGTGAACATGTCCCTGGAGGACGCGCTGAAGATTCCGGGCCTCGTGCTCACCTGGGAGGCCACCTCCACGCGCCTGGGCAGCATCTACGGCCACACGGCGGTGACGCTGGGCGACGGCCACTCGTCCGCCAGCGACTTCATCGAGCGCAACACGACGAACAGCGGCCGCACCGGCTTCAAGGTGTTCATGCCCATCGAGTAGCCCTTCCGGCTGCTCACGATGGTGCATCCCAAGCCTCCGGGTCCTTCCGACCGGAGGCTTTGTCGTGTCCCGAGTCCGGCATCCACGGGGACTTCAGGCCGGCAGGTACTGGCGGATCATCTGCCGCCACACGGGCCAGTCGTGGGTGCCGCCGTCCCAGATGGACAGGTCGTTGCGGATGTCCTTCTGCCAGAGGACCTTGGAGAGGTTCTCGTTGGAGGGGCGGCAGAAGTCGTGCTCGCCCACGGCCAGGGTCATCTCCACGCGGCGCAGGGCGGACAGGCGGCCGGGGTCGTGCAGGCCCGGCAGCCACTGCGGCGCGGTGTGGAAGTACACCTGTTCGTCGTGGTGGCCGTCGAGGAAGTCCTCCGTCTCGAACTTGCCGCCCATGGAGATGAGGCGCTGGAAGACGTCCGGGTGGCGCAGGCCCACGTTGTACGTGTGGAAGCCGCCCAGGCTGCACCCGGCGAGCGTGAGGCGGCCTCCGGCGGCGCGGCCCTTCGCGAGCGGCACCACCTCATGCAGCAGGTAGTCCTCCCACTGGGCATGGCGGGCCACGCGCACGGCGGGGGCGACGTCCTTGTTGTACCAGGACTCCTCATCCACCGAGTCCACGCACACCACGACGTAGCGGCCCGCGGCGATGCCATCCGCGATGGCGCCGATGAGGCCGAAGTCCTCGGCCTGGAAGAAGCGGCCCTTGCTCGTGGGCACCAGGATGACGGGTTCGCCCGAGTGCCCGTACAGCAGCACTTCCATGTCCCGGTTCAGCCGCGGGCTGTGCCAGCGGTGGTATTCGCGGTTCATGGCCGCCACCTTAACCGGCGCGTTCGCGGCGCGAATACGACCGCGGTGCGGACGCGCACCGGTCAGCCGCCAGTGAACACCTGCCGGGGTTGCTCCACACCTCGCCACGGGGTGAGAAAGGCATCCGCCTCCTTCGCGATGAGCTCCAACGAGGCGGTCAGCTCGTGGCCGTCGTCCACCTCCACCAGCCGGACGTGGCGCTTGCCCTGGGCCCACTCGCGCGAATAGCGCACGTCGCAGGTGTCGTCCTGGCGGCCGTGGATGATGAGGGTGGGCACGCGCACGTCGGGCCAGGGGCCGCGCTTCGTGTCCATGAGCTGGGCCTCCTCCATGATGCCGTGGTGCACGCGCGTGCGGCGCTTCTCCGCGTGGTCGTCCGTCTCCAGGTAGCCCGTGCGCTTCCACTCCGTCCAGTTGTTGGGGCCCAGGCGGCGCTGGAGCTGCTCCACGAAGCGGAAGGCGGGGGCCAGCAGCACCAGTGCGCCCACGCGCGCGTCCTGCTCCGCGGTGCGCGCGGCGACGAGCCCGCCCATGCTGGAGCCGATGAGGACGGAGCGGTCATTGGGGGCGCCCAGCGCGTCCCGCACGGTGTCCAGCATGGCGTGCAGGCTCAGGTGCTCCAGCGACGGCACGCGCAGGTTGAGGCGCTCCAGGGAGATGCCCTGCTTCGCCCAGTACGCGTCCAGCCAGACGCCCTTGGCGGAGAGGGGGCCGGAGGCGAAGCCGTGCAGGTAGAGCCAGCGGGGACCGGAGGTGGGGGGCGGCGCGTTCATGGGCGCGCACTGTACCCGCGCTAGAAGCGCAGCACGGGGCCGGCGACGATGCTCTGGAGCGGTTTGGCGCACATGTTCACGCTGACGCCCGCGCTGGCGTTGGTGTCATCCGTGGCCTTGGTGAACTTCACGTCGCAGAACTGGATGGCGGTGGCGACGGAGATGCCCCACCGGTCGCTAATCCAGCCGTCCAGGCCCACGCGGAAGGCCATGCTGGTGACGTCGAAGTCCTCGCGGCGCAGCTGGCCCAGGCTGTCCGGGGTGAAGGGCTGCGACCAGCTCTTGGCCAGGCGCGCACCCACCCACGGTGTCACCGGCTTGTCGCCGAGGAAGCGCAGGCGGGCTTCCAGGCCCACGGCGGTGTAGTCGAGCTGCACGCGGCTCATCTCGGACGGGTTCTGGGCCTCCGCGAACTGCTGGCCCCAGGTCTGGGTGGTCTCGAAGACGACGCCCAGGGACAGGCCGGGCGGTGTCTCCACGGCGAGCCAGGCCTGGAGGGCGGGGCCCTTGGCGCGCCAGTCGCTGAAATGATCCAGGGTGATGCCCGCGCCCAGGGAAGCATAACCATGCCACCCGTCCGCGACCGCTGGCCCCGCGCCCAGGACGCCCGCCAGGACCAGCCACTTCCACTTCGTATCCATGCCGCCACTGTATGCCGGACCGGGGGCGAGGCTAGGCTTGCGGGCATGTCCGTATCTTTCGAGGTCGCGGTGGCCGAGGTCCGCGACGCGCTCACCGACGCGAGCCGGGGGCTGGTCGAGCGCGAGGCGATGGTGGAGCTGGTGGCGCTGTCGGCGGTGGCGGGCGAGCACCTGCTCGTCGTGGGACCGCCGGGCACCGCGAAGAGCGAGGCGGTGCGCAGGACGGCGCGCGGCCTGGGCGGCTCCTACTTCGAGTACCTGCTGGGGCGCTTCACGGAGCCGTCTGAAATCTTCGGGCCGGTGGACCTGCGCAAGCTGCGCGAGGGGCTGGTGGAGACGGAGACGGCGGGCATGTTGCCGGAGGCGGAGGTGGCCTTCCTGGATGAGGTGTTCCTGGGCTCCACCGCCATCCTCAACACGCTGCTGGGGCTGCTGAACGAGCGCACCTTCCGGCGCGGCCACACGCGCATGCAGTGTCCGCTGCGGGTGTGCGTGGGCGCGTCCAACGCGCTGCCCGAAGATGATGCGCTGGCCGCGTTCGCGGACCGGTTCCTGGCGCGCATCTTCGTGGAGCCGGTGCCGGATCCGCGGTTGGAGGAGCTGCTGGAGGGAGGCGCGTCGCTGTGGGCGGACGCGGCGCCGCGAGTGGCGTCGCTTGCGTCCCTGGACGTGGTGGCGCAGGCGGCGCGGCGCGCGGACCTGGGGCCGGTGCGGCCGCACCTGGCGCAAGCGCTGCGGACGTTGCGGGCCGCGGGCATCGCGTTGTCGGACCGGCGCGCGGTGAAGGTGCAGCGGTTGGTGGCTGCCGCCGCGGCGCTGGCGGGGCGGACGACGCCGGGCGTGGCGGACCTGTGGCCGCTCGTCTACGCGGTGCCCACGAAGGAGGCGCAGGCGCTGGCTCGCGACGTGCTGCGCGACGTGCTGTCCGCGTCGGAGAACCTGGCGCTGCCGGCCGCGGCGCTGGAGGCGAGCGCGGGGCCGCTGGCTCGGGCCCAGCGCATCGCGCAGGCGGGGCACGTGTTGCTGGAGTCGCGGCCCGTGGAAGGGGACGTGGACGCGGTGGCCGCGTGGCGGCTCAAGCTGGAGGGCGTGGCGCGCGAGATGGATGCGGGCTTCGCACCGGAAGCACTGCCGGAGACGCTGCGTGCGTTGCGTAGCGCGGTGGCGGTGGTGCTGGAGGAAGAAGCGAGCACGCGCGCGGCGTGACGCTGGTGGCTTCTCCTTCGGAGCTGCATGCCCTGGCGGGACGACACGCCCTTTGCTTCGTGGTGGGAGCGCTGTCGTCACGCTGATGCGGCACAACACGTCCTACACGTGCCCTGCTGAAAGTCGCGGCTCGGGCGCTGCCGGTACGCCGATGCGCAGCCGCACACCCCCATCGGCACTTCACGACCTTCATCGGCCCTGCTGAAGGTCGTGGCTCGGGCGCTGTCGTTACGCCGAGGGCTTCTGCTCGACGTACTTCGCGAGCTTCTCCAGGGACATCCTCCATCCCATCTCATTGTCGGCGGGTGGCACGCCGGGTGGGAGTCCTTCGTGCACGGCGAGGAGGTCGGTGCCCCCACCTTGCGCGTCGGTGAGCGTGAACGTGATGATCATCTCTCCTTGAAGCGCGGGGTCGGTAGTCTCGAACTCAGTGGTTTCGATGACCTGTTCATCCGGCACGAGCTTCACGAAGCGGCCGTGATGCGTGTCCGTGTGCGCGGTCGTCTTGCCGGTCTCCGTGGGCGCGTCGTAGGTGAGCGAGATTCGGAACGCGCCGCCCTCGCGCGGTTCGAAGACGTGCACCTGACTCGTCATGCCGTCGGGCACCATCCAGGTCGCGACCGCGCGGGCGTCAATCAGGGCGCTGTAGACGCGCGCACGGGGGGCCTTCAGGTGGTGGCGGATCCGGGTCGTGCTCATGCTCGGGAGCATGGGCAGGGGCTCCGGACGCTGTACAGCGGAAGTCCGGCGGACTGTCGCGCGTCATGCCCGGCGCGGTCTAGAGTGCCGGGGTGATCAACGGGCGTGGGATGCGCGGGAGCAGGGCATCATGAGGCCGCCATTGGAACCAGCCGTCGCGGGACTTCCCGTGCGCTGGCGCCCCCGAGCCCTGCCCCTGGAGCCCGTGGCCGTGGCCGGTGTCGGCCCCGTGGCGCTCGCGCTGGGACACCGCGCTTCGCGGGCGGAGGACGCGACGCTCGCTTCGTGGAACGGTGTCGCGGGACCGGACGTGCTCGTGCTGCTGGGGGCTGCTGCTTCGCTGCCCTGGGTGGATGGCGCGGTGTATCTGGGGCGTGACCCGCTGGCGCCCGCGCTGCTGCTGCCCTGCGCGATGGAGCCGGAGGTGGCGCCTTCGCTGCTGGAGCGTGCGCTGCTCGCGGGGCAGGGCGATGCGCCGCTCGCGGTGCTGCCCGCGTCAGGGATGCTCGTCTCCGTCGCGGCGGCCAAGCCTGTCGCGCGCGCCTCGTTGACCGCGTGGCTGTCCGCCACGGCCGTGGAGGCCGCTTCGTGACGACCGCGTTGCCTCCCGCGCTGCGCCCCTGGGCGGCGCAGCTGTCCCTCTTCCCGGAGGACCTGGCGCGGCACCTGGGGCCGCACGTGGCGCGGTTGTCCGCGGCGGTCGGGACGCTGCGGCCTCGCGGTGAGTCCGAGGGCGGTGAGCCTCAAGGCTATGACGGGCTTTCGCGCCGGGGGCCTTTCGAACGGCTGCTCGTCAGTGAGTGGCTCTGGGCACTGGAGGCGCCGGACGAACTGGTGCGCCGCGCGGCGTACGGCGAGCTGTCGTTCCTCAAGCCCGCGTTCCGGCAGCCGCAGGGGGCTCGGCGCACCGTGGTGCTGCTGGACGTGGGACCGGATCAACTGGGCCTGCCGCGCATCGCGCACCTCGCGCTGCTGGTCGTGCTCGCGCGCCGCGCGGAGGCCGCGGGTGCGGCGTTCACCTGGGGCGCGCTCCAGACCGATCCCGCTCGCGCCACCCATGCGGGCCTGGGCATCCCGTCGCTCCACGCGTGGCTCAACGCCCGCTCCACCACGCCCGCCTCGTCGCTGCAGCTGTCCTCGTGGCGCGAGGCCCTGGACCTTTCACGGGCGCCCGAGGACGTGTGGCTCGTGGGCTCCTCGCGCCTGGGGCGTCTGGAGGGCGCGGAGGGGATGTCCCGCGTGGAGGTCTCCGAACCGATGGAGCCCGGCGCGCACCGGCTCAATGTGGACGTGCGGCCCTCGGCCCGTGTTCCCCGCCCGGTGGTGCTGGAGCTTCCGCCTCCGGAGGATTGTCTGCGCCTGCTGCGCAATCCCTTCCGTTCCGAGCGGGCGTCCGCCGGGGGGACGCCGCGCAAGGCCGACCGGCGCATCGTGGGCTTCTCCTTCTCCGGGGATGGCCGGCGCGTGCTGCTGTTCTCCGCGGATGGTGCCGTCGAGGCCATGGCGGTGCCGCATTCTCCTCGCGCGACCGTGCCCAAGCCCCGGCGCGTCCAGGTGCCTCCCGGGCAGCGCGTGGTCGCGGCGGGATGGCGCTCCTCGGGTGGACTGCTCGTGCTCGCGCGCCATGGAGATACCTACGTGCTGCACGGGCAGCTGCGGGCACCCGAGGGTTTCCGGACGGGGCGCTATCACGTGTTGGACGACTCCGTGCGGCCGGCCCCCTCGCCGGGCGCGCTCCCGTTGACCCTCTTGAGCCAGGGGGCGCGGCGCGGGCATGGCGGGCATGAACGCGTGTGGTTGAAGGACGGCAAGGACCGGCTGTTCTCGCTGCCGCCTCCCTCCTCGGAGGGGACCGTGGCGCTCGAGGTGGAGGAGGAGGGCGTCGCCGCGATGGCGGAGGTGAAGGCGCGCCCGCTTTGTGTACTGCGGCCTCGGGG
>NZ_RAWN01000275.1:0-9888 GCF_003668895.1 Corallococcus sp. AB045 | reverse complement strand
GGCGCGGAGGGGGGAGGCCTGGGAACCGCGAGCGGCCTGGGGGCCGCCGGAGCGGGCGCCGCCACCGGGGCGTCGCCGTCATCCAGCAGTTCCTTCAGGTCCGCGAGCGGATCCGCCTCGTCCGGGGGAGACGGCATGTGCGCGTCCCAGGTTACCGACCACGGGGGGTTTCCACCAGTTACGCGATGGAAACCGCGCCGCTTCGCCTGCCTGGTGGGAGGCGGACGGCACGGTCCGCTCGACGTGGAGGGGGCGGGACGTTAGCCAATGGAGCAAACATCACACCTCGCCTTGCCTCTCCTTGGGAGGGGATGACAGCTTCGGACCACTCCTATGGCCATCCGCTACACCCTGCCCAACGGGCTCACCGTCGTCTTCGAGGAGCAGCACGCCGCCAAGGTCGCGGCCTTCCAGGTCTGGGTCAAGGCCGGCAGCGCGGACGAAAGGCCCGACCAGGCCGGACTCGCCCACCTGCACGAGCACATGCTCTTCAAGGGCACGGAGCGCCGGGGGCCCGGTGAAATCGCCCGGGACATCGAGGCGCACGGCGGCGAAATCAACGCCTGGACGTCCTTCGACCAGACCGTCTACCACATCGTCATCGCCAGCCAGTTCGCCCGCACGGGCCTGGACATCCTGGGGGACGCAGTGCGCCGCTCCGCGTTCGACAAGGACGAACTGGCGCGCGAAATCGAAGTCGTGTGCGAGGAGATCAAGCGCAGCTACGATTCGCCGTCGCGCCGCGCGTCCCGCGGGCTGTTCACCACCGCGTTCCAGACGCACCCCTACCGGCTGCCCGTCATCGGCACCGAGGAGAGCGTGCGCAGCTTCACCCGCGAGAAGGTGCTGGAGTTCTACCACCGGCACTACACGCCCAGGAACCTGGTGCTGTCCGTCGCGGGCGACCTGAACGAGGCGGAGCTGCGCCAGTGGGTCGAGGAGATCTTCGGCGGTGACTGGGGCCGGCCCTACGCGGGTCCGGTGGAGCGTCCGCGCGACCCGCCTCCCACGGGCCGCCGCGTGCTCGTCCAGACGGAGGACGTGAAGGAGGTCTACCTGCACCTGGCCTTCGCCATCCCGGAATTGGAGCACCCGGACGTGCCCGCGCTGGACGTGCTGGCGATGATCGCCGGCCAGGGCAATTCGTCGTGGCTGGTGCGCGAGGTGAAGCGCCGCCAGCACCTGGTCAACGACGTGCACGCGTCCGCGTACACGCCCAAGGACCCGGGCATCTTCTCCGTGTCGCTGACGCTGCCGCCCACGCAGGTGCAGAAGGCGCTCACGCAGACGGCGCGCGTGCTGGAGGCGATGCGCACCACGCCCGTGCCTTTGGACGAGCTGCGCACGGTGCAGGCGGTGGTGGAGGCGGAGTCCGTCTACCGCAAGGAGACGGTGCAGGGCACCGCGCGCAACCTGGGCTCGTACCAGACGACCCCCGGCGGCCTGGAGGCGGAGGCCCGCTACCTGGAGGACATCCGCAACCTGAAGCCGGAGGACCTGCGCCGCGTGGCCCAGAAGTACCTGCGGCTGGAGCACGCCGTCGTCACCGCGCTGGTGCCGCCCGCCGCGGAGCTGACGGAAGCCCACGTGCACGCGGCACTGGATGAGGCGGCCAAGAGCCCCGGCCTCACGCCTCCGGAGCGCGCCGCGAAGCAGCGTCCCCCGGACGCCCCGCCGCGTCCGGCCCGGAGCGCCATCGCGTCCGCGCGTTCGGAGGTGGTGCAGGAGAAGCTGCCCTCCGGCGCCACGCTCATCATCCGCGTGGAGCCGCACGTGCCGCTGTTCTCCATGCGCGCGGCCTTCGTCGGCGGCGCGCGCTACGAGACGCCCGCGGACAACGGCATCACCACGCTGCTCAGCCGCACCCTCACCAAGGGCACCACCACGCTCAGCGCGGATGACATCAGCCAGCTGGGGGACCTGTACGTGAGCAACATCAGCGGCCAGGGCGGCCGCAACTCCATCAGCTTGAAGGCGGACTTCCTGTCGCGCTACTTCGAGCCCGGCTTCCGGCTGTTCGCGGACGTGCTGCTGAACCCCGCCTTCCGCGAGGAGGAGGTGGCGCGGGAGCGCGCGCTGCTGCTCCAGGACATCCTCACCCGCGAGGACAAGCCGTCCAGCGTGGCGTTCGAGCTGTTCTCGCGCACGCTCTACCAGGAGCACCCGTACCGGATGTCCCTGATGGGCGAGAAGGCGTCCGTGGAGGCGCTGGGGCCCGAGCAGCTGCATGCGTACCACCGCGCGCACATGGACCCGTCGCAGATGACGCTCAGCGTGGTGGGCGACGTGGACGTGGAGCAGGTGCGGGCGCTGGCGAACGAGTACTTCGGCAAGTCGCGCGGCGGCGCGGTGGCCCCGAAGCAGGTGCGGCCGGAAGCGCCGCCTTCCGCTCCGCGCACGGAGAAGCAGGTGCTCGCGCGCGCGCAGACGCACCTGGTGCTGGGCTTCCAGGCGGCGCGGATGAGCGACCCGTGGCGGGTGGTGCTGGACGTGCTGTCCACGGTGCTGTCGGGCCAGGGCGGGCGCCTCTTCATCGAGCTGCGCGACAAGCGCTCCATGGCCTACAGCGTGAGCAGCTTCTCCATGGACGGGTTGGAGCCCGGCTACTTCGCCGTCTACATGGGCACGAGCCCGGAGAAGGTGGACGCGGCGGTGGAGGGCATGCGCCGCGAGTTGCAGCGGATCCGCGACGAGCCGATTCCGGCCGCGGAGCTGGAGCGCGCCAAGCAGCACATCATCGGGGCGTATGAAATCGACCTGCAGCGCAACAGCGCCCGCGCGACGCTGCTGGCGCTGGACACCTGCTACGGCATCGGGCTGGACAACTTCCTGCACTACTCCGAGCACGTGGCGAAGGTGACGGCGGAGGACGTGCAGGAGGTCGCCCGCCGGATCATCGACTTCGACCGCATGGCCATGGCCATCGTCGGGCCGTAGGTCCTCCCATCGCGAGCGTGGAAGCGTCACGACGACGGCGCTTCCACGCCGCACCGGGTGCGGTAGAAGGGGCGCCATGTCCCAGACCTACTTGTCACTCACCGTGGATATCGCGGAGGAGGCCTCCGAAATCCTCCAGGACCTGCTCCATGAGGCCGGCGCCCTGGGCCTGGAGGTCCGCGATACGGAGACGCCCACCATGCCGGGCGTGCGCGCCCCCACGAAGGGCGAGTCCATCGTCGTCGCCTACTTCGAGGACCGACAGAGCGCGGAGGAAGCCCGCGACGCGGTGACGGAGAGCCACCCCACCGCGCGCCTGTCCCTGGACGAACAGCCCCAGCAGGACTGGAGCAACGAGTGGAAGTCGCTCATCAAGTCCGTGCAGGTGGGCCGCCTGTGGGTGGGCCCGCCCTGGGACGTGGCGAACGCGCCGGCGGACAAGGTGAAGCTCGTCATCGAGCCGAAGATGGCCTTCGGCACGGGGGACCACCCCACCACGTCGCTGTGCCTGGCGGCCGTGGATGACTTCATGTCCACGCACCCGGGCGCGAGCGTCCTGGACGTGGGCACCGGCACGGGCGTGCTCGCCATCGCGGCGAAGAAGCTGGGCGCGGGCCACGTGGTGGGCACCGACAACGACCCCATCTCCGTGGAGCTGGCCCAGGAGAACTGCGCGGACAACCAGACGCCCGACCTGGACATCTCCGGGCGCGAGCTGACGCAAGTCCCGGGCACCTTCGACCTGGTGCTCGCGAACATCCTGGCGAACACGCTGATTGAACTGGCGCCCCTCATCGTGGCCAAGGCGAAGGACCGGCTGGTGCTGGCCGGCGTGCTCGCGCACCAGCGCGCGGACGTGGAGGCGGCGTACCGCAACCTGGGGTGCACCGTGCTGGAGGGCGCGCAGCAGGGCGAGTGGGTGCGCATCGACTTGAAGCGCTAGAAACAAGAGGGGGTCGGGCAGCGAACGCAAGGCTCGCCCACCCGACCCCATCTGGACTCGCGAGGCTTTCCCCCTTGGCGTCAGGACCTCGCGAGTCCCGCCGTGTGCCTGGCGGACATTGCAGTCCGCGTGCCTGCCGCTGAGTCCTCGGAGTTCCAAGGGACACGGGCGCGGTTGTAGCGGGGCAGGTTACGGGACGCCCGGCGCGTGTGACCTTCCGCGCTACAGCGGGCGTCCTCAGACGAACGCGAGTGTTCCGGCGGCGCGCAGGGAGCCCACGGCTTCGTTCCGGGTGTTGAGGATGCGCGGCTCCGCGTGGTGTTCCAGGCCCGTCATGGGCAGGGCCAGGCCCTGCTGTTCTGAGACGAGGCGCAGGACGGCGAGGAGCGCGGGTGCGGCGCAGCGGGCGTCGCCGTCCTCCACCTTGACGGCCACGCCCAGGCGGGCCCGGGGCAGCGCGGCGCAGTAGACGCCCTCCGCGCCAATCTTCACCACCGCTTCGCCCCCGAAGGCCGTCATCAGGTCCGTGCACGCGCGGCCCCTGCCCGCGACCAGCTCCGGGTGCGCGAGCATGGCCTCACGCAGGCGGCGCGCGGCGGGCGCTTCCGAGATGCCGAAGCGGGCCCACGCGGTGGCCATGGCGCTGAGCGGCAGGCCGAAGCAGACGGCGAGGCAGCCATCCACGGCCTTCACCAGCGCGTCACGCGGCAGCCCCGTCCACTTCGCGATTTCGTCCTGGATGCGCTCCTGCACCGGGTGGCCGTCGCTGGCGTAGCCGTGGACGTCCCAGCCGTGGTGCCGCGCCAGCGCGAGCATCCCCGCGTGCTTGCCGGAGCAGTTGTTCCACCGGGGCGTGAGCACCACGCCTGCCTTGAGCGCCTCCTCCGCGACAGAGGGCGACAGCGGCGGGTGCGGGCCGCACGCGAGGTGGCGCTCCTCGCAGCCTGAGGCGCTCAGCATCTGCATGGCGAGGGCGCGGTGCACGGGCTCGCTGGAGTGGGACGCGCAGGAGAGCGCCAGCTCGCGCGGGCCGAAGCCGTAGCGGTCCGCCGCGCCGTCCTGGACCATGGGCAGGGACTGGAAGGGCTTCGCCGCCGAGCGCCAGAAGGTGACGCGCTCCGGGTCGCCCGCGAACGCGACGCGCGTGCCCTCCGCGCTCACCACCGCGACGGACACGGTGTGGAGGGATTCGACGAAGCCGGAGCGGGTGGACTCGATGACGAGGGTGGTCATGGGCGTTTCGCGCGCCATAGCAGGAACGGGACTCGGCCGGGCGCTCGCGGGTCGCGGAAAGGGAACCCCTGGACGCATGGAGGGCTATCCTGTGGGCGCCCTCCCCTTCAAGGAAGCCGCCGTGGTCCGCCTCTTCGTTCCCCTGCCCGACCCCGCCCCCGCCGACGTGACGCTCACGGGCGAGCGCCGCCACTACCTCGTCCACGTGCTGCGGTTGGAGGACGGCGACGCGCTGGAGGTGTTCGACGGCAAGGGCCGCGCCTTCGAGGCGCGCGTCACCGGATTGGACGCGGAGTCCGTGCGGCTGGTGCTGGGGGCCGTGCGGGTGACGCCGCCCGCGCGCGAGATGAGCGTGCTCCAGGGACTGCCCAAGGGGGACAAGCTGGAGCTGGTGCTGCAGAAGGGCACGGAGTTGGGCGCCACCGCGTTCCATCCAGTGGCCACGGCGCGCAGCGTGGTGAAGCTGGAGCCCAAGCGCGCCGAGGAGCGCACCCAGCGGTGGGCGAAGATCGTCGAAGAGGCCGCGCGCCAGTGCCGGCGCGACGACGTGCCGGTGGTGCATCCGCCCCGGCCGCTCTTGGACGCGGCGCGCGCCCTGACTCCGGGCACGCTGCTGCTGGTGCTGGATGAAGAGGAGTCCGCAGTGCCGCTGGGCGAGGCGTTCCGGAGCGTGGCGCCGGGGACGCCGGTGGCGCTGGTGATTGGCCCCGAGGGTGGGCTCGCGCGCGAGGAGGTGGACGGCTTGCGGGGGCTGGGCGCGCGGCCGGTGACGCTGGGCTCGCGCATCCTGCGCACGGAGACGGCGGCGCTCGCGGCGCTCGCGGTGATGCAGCACCTGGACGGGTCGCTCGGTTAGCAGTCGGGCAGACAGTCCCTCCCTGCATCCCAGGTCACGGATTCGTGTGGTGATTCCTACGTTTCTGCCAGTCGGGACCTGGCGGGTCCCTCACACGGGAGAGACTCTCATGGGGATCATCGCATTCATCATCATCGGCCTCATCGCGGGCCTCATCGCCCGGGCCATCCTGCCGGGCAAGCAGAGCATGGGGCTGGTGGCCACGACCCTGTTGGGCATGGTGGGTTCGCTGGTGGGCGGTCTCATCGGTTCACTCTTCGAGCGCAACGGCCGGCTGTTCGACCTGCATGCCTCCGGCATCATCATGTCGGTCGTGGGATCCATCATCGTGCTTCTCCTGGTGGGAGCAGCGGGACGGCGCCGCGTCCACGCCTAGCGTGAGGCGCCCCACACGCACCGTCCCCACAGGGCCGGTTGTGATGGCGCGAACGAGCCCCTGACGGTTCCTCGGGCGAGGGACCGGCGGGGGCTTGTCCTTTTCTTGCTACAGGCCTGAATGCGGCCTTTCATGGCGACGGTTGTCCGCGTCACTGGGAGGATCCGTTGTCCAAGTGCCTGAAGTGCGGCGCCTCGCTGCCGCCGGTCGGAGATTGCCCCGCTTGCGCCGCCAATGCCGCGCGCCCACCCGCGGTGGCCCCCCTCCCGAGCCTGCTCGACCGCGACATCCACATTGATCGCCGCAAGGCCGGGGACCGCATGGCCCAGGACATGGGTGGCGACCCCATCACCCTGAACAGCGAACCGATGGAGCCGGAGACGCTGCGCGGCACACCGGCCTTCGCGATGGAGCCGCCTCGCGGCCCTGTCACCCCGCCGGGCATGACGCCGTCGGTTCGTCCGGGAA
Organism: Corallococcus sp. AB045; assembly: GCF_003668895.1. NCBI lineage: Bacteria > Pseudomonadati > Myxococcota > Myxococcia > Myxococcales > Myxococcaceae > Corallococcus > Corallococcus sp. AB045. The sequence continues at coordinate 3,075 of NZ_RAWN01000275.1, read as the reverse complement.
TGGCGCCCATGCCGCCCGCCGCGCCCACCGTGCGCGCGCCCAATCCTGCTCCCGCGGCTCGCCCCGCGCCGGCCCCCGCGTCCCAAGCGGATGCGACGATTCGCGCTGCGGCTCCGACGGCGCGCCCTGCTTCGCCCCAGGCGGGTGCGGCGGCTCCGGCTCGCGCGGATGCGTCCCAGGCGGATGCGACGATTCGCGCGGCGGCTCCGACCGCGCGTCCCGCCGCGCCCCAGGCGGATGCGACGATTCGCGCGGCGGCTCCGGCACGCGCGGCTCAGCCCCAGGCGGATGCGTCCCTCGCGGATGCGCCGGTTCGTGCGGCCCGTCCTGCCGCGCCCCAGGCTGATCGCGCCTCCGCGCCGCACGCGGAGGGTCAGGCGGCACGGGCTCCCGCGCAGCAGGCGCCTCGGGCGGCGGCGCCCATGCCTCCTCGCGCCACGCCTCCCGCTGGGAACGCGCCTGCTGGCGCCGTGCAGCCTCCGCGTCCCGCCGCGCCGCCTCCGGGCGTAGCGCCGGTGGCCGCCGTGCCTCCGCGCGCCGCGCCCACCGCGGCCCTGTCGGAGCCGGGCTTCCAGAATCCTGGCGTCGCCGTGCCTCGCGCCGCGCAGCCCGCGGAGCCCCGTCCTGGCTCCGCGCCCACGCCGGCCTACGGCACGGAGCCGCACATTCCGCGCCCACAGGCGGCCTCGGGCCAGCCGCGTGGAAACCCCGTCCAGGGGTCGCCCGGCCTGCCTCGCATGGACGCGCAGGCCCAGGCCGCGTCGGGTCAGCCGCGTGGCAACGCACAGGGTTCTCCTGGCCTGCCCCGCATGGACGCGCCCGCGCAGGCCCAGGCTTCCGGCTTGCCGCACATGGACTCTGCCTCGCAGGCCCAGGCCTCCGGTCTTCCCCGCCGGGAGCCCGCCTCCGGACCGTCGGCCGCCGAGCACTGGGATGCATCGCAGGCGTCTTCCGGCCTGCCCTTGATGGATGCTCCCGCGCAGGCCTCCGGTCATTCTCGCCGGGACGCCGCTCCGGGCCTTCCCGTCATGGAGGACCCGGCCATCCTGCCTCCGCTGGAGACGCCGGCCTTCGCGACGTCCCCGGCGACCGCTCCGGGAGTGTCCCGCATGGAAGCCTCGCCCGCCCCTGCCGCCCCCGCGAAGTCGAAGGCCCCAGCGCCCTCGGCGGTCCCAGCCACGGGCGAGGTCCACGCGCGGCCCGCCTCGCTGTGGCGCCGGCTGCTGTCCTTCACCGTGGACACCGCGGCCATCAGCGCCGTGGCGGCGGCCTACATCACCCTGGCCTCGTCGGTCGCGGGCGTGAAGGGCCCGCAGCCGGGGCTGACCGGGCTGGACGCGTTCGTCGCCTGGCTGCGCGCGCTGCACTCCGTGCTGCTGCCGGGCGTGGTCCTGGTGCTGGTGCTCGCCACCGTGTACTGCGCGGTCGCCGCCTTCCTCTGGAATGGACGCACCCTGGGACGGTTGCTCCTGGGCCTGCGGTTGGTGGACACCCATGGCATGGCGCCCACCCCGGGCCGGGCCATCTTCCGGGCGCTGCTCGCCGGGCTTTCCTTTGTTCTCTTCCTGGGCGGCTTCTGGATGGCGCTGTTCGACCGCCGCGGGCAGACGCTCCATGACAAGCTGACGTCCACCTTCGTCGTCCAACCGAGCTGAAACCGGCTCATTGTGCCTTGCGGCCGCGGCCGTAAGATGCCGCGGCCTTCATGCCTTCGCGTCTTGCCCAGCACCTCGTCTCGCGCGCCCTCCTGTCCCAGGAGCAGGCCGGGGACTTGTTGCGTCAGCATCAGGCCCAGGGTGGCCACCTGGACACCGCGCTCCTGGAGCGCGGCCTCTCCGAAGCGGACGTCCTCGCGATGATGGGCGAGGTCTCCGGCTTCCGGCCCGTGAACCTGGTGGACTTCGAGCCCAACCTCGAGGTCGCCAGCTTCATCCCCCCGAAAATCGCCGAGCGCCTGAGCGTCGTCCCCCTGTCCCTGGACGGCAACACGCTGCACGTGGCGTGCGCCTACCCGGTGCCCAAGAAGGAGCTGGACGAAGTCGGCTTCCTCCTGGGCAAGCCGCTGGAGCTGTGGGTCGCCATCGAGCTGAGGGTGCGCGAGTGGATCTCCATCATCTACCGCCAGCCGATGCCGCCCCGCTTCGTGCAGTTGGCCGAGGCCGTCGCCCAGCAGGCCGGAGCGCTCACGCCTCCTCCGCCACCGCCGCCGGACGACGAGTCGATGACGGTGGACATGGTGGAGCAGCTGGCGCGCAACGTGGCCCAGGAGCCCGTGCCCGCGGAAGCCCGTCCCGCCGCCACCTCGCGTGAGCCCGAGCCCGCGGACATCCCGCCCCCGGCGTACGTGCGCGAGCCGCTGCGCCTGAACACCTCCGCGGGACCGGTGACGACGGCCCGCGCGGTCCAGCGCCCCACGCCACCGCCGGCGCCCACTGACATCCCGCCTCCCGCGTACACGCGCGAGCCCCTGCGGCTGAACATGCCGGGCACGCCCGCGCGCGCCGCGCCTCCCGCGCAGGCCCCGAACCGGGGCGCGTCGGGAAATGCCGCGCCGCCGACGCTCTACCCGCCGGGAGAGCGTCCTCTACCGCCGCCGCAGTCCGTGCCCGTGCTGTTGCCCGTGGGTCCGGCCGGCACGTCCGCGCCCGCGACGCAGGGCTCCGCCCAGGGCGGTCGACCCGCCGCGCCCGGTGCGTACGCCACGCCGCCGCTGGCCGCGGGCCGTCCCGCCCCCCCCGCGCAGCAGGGGCCCGCGACGCAGGGCTTCGGAGGCCCGGGCACCGCGCAGGGCATCTCCGCGACGCAGGGCTTCGGCGGACCGGGCACCACCGCGCAGGGCGCGGGCACTCAGGGTCCCGCGACGCAGGGCTTCGGAGGACCGGGGCCCGCGACACAGGGCTTTGGCGGCCAGGGTCCCGCGACCACGGGCCAGGGTGCTCGACCGGGCGCCCCCGGACAGGGCCCCCAGGGCACGCCCCCGGCCGCGCAGCCGGCACAGGGCCCCGCTCGACCGGGCACCACCGTCCAGACCTCACAGGGCACTGCCCCCACCGCGCCTCCGCCCGCGAACCGCAC
>NZ_RAWN01000274.1:0-9955 GCF_003668895.1 Corallococcus sp. AB045 | reverse complement strand
GCGCCGCTGACCCGCCCGAGTCACCCCTCCAGCCCAGTCCCTGAACAGCTCGCTCCTCGCGGCGCTCGCCGAGCACGGTCCGCGTTTGTCATCAAGCCTCCCGGCACGTCACTGGCCGGACGGTTACGATGTCGTGTCCTCGCTGGTTAATGGCGCGGAGTGTCTCGGGTTCCTGTTCCGGTTCATGACGGCGTACTGAAACGAAGAAGGGGCCGCCACCCGCGAAGGTGACGGCCCCTGGATGCTTTCAGGCGCTAGAGCGAGGACTTCAGTCCGCTGCGTCGGCGCGCTCTTCGCGCTTGCGCTCACGCTCGGCGCGGTAGCGCTCGCCCACGGCCAGCGCCTTCTTGCGCATGCGGATGGACTTGGGCGTCACCTCGACGAGCTCGTCGTCGGCGATCCACTCCAGGGCCTTCTCCAGCCCCATCTCGCGCGGCGGGACGAGGATGACGTTCTCGTCGCGGCCGGCGGCGCGGATGTTGGTGAGCTTCTTCTCGCGGCAGCAGTTGACGTTGAGCTCGGACGGGTGCGCGTTCTCGCCGATGATCATGCCCTCGTACACGGTGGTGCCCGCGCCGATGAAGAGCTGGCCGCGCTCCTGGATGCTGAACAGTGCGTACGGCACCGTGTCGCCCAGGCGGTCGGAGACCATGGCGCCGTTGGCGCGCTTCGGGATGTAGCCGAACCACGGCTCGAAGCCGTCGAACTGGCTGCTCATGATGCCTTCACCACGCGTGATGGTGAGGAACTCCGAGCGGAACCCAATGAGGCCGCGCGCGGGGATGCGGAACTGGAGGCGGGTGCGGCCCGAGCCCAGCTGCGCCATGTCCGTCATGCGGCCCTTGCGGGGCCCCAGGCGCTCCGTCACCACGCCCACGCTGTTCTCCGGCACGTCGCAGAAGAGCAGCTCCATGGGCTCGTGCGTCTGCCCGTCCACCACCTTGGTGATGGGCTCCGGGTTGGAGGCGGTGAGCTCGTAGCCCTCGCGGCGCATGTTCTCGATGATGACCGCCAGCGCCAGTTCGCCACGGCCCACCACGCGGAACGCGTCCGGCGTCGCGGTGTCCTCCACGCGCACGGCCACGTTGCGGTAGGCCTCGCGGTACAGGCGCTCGCGCAGGTTGCGGGAGGTGACGTACTTGCCCTCCTTGCCCGCCAGCGGCCCGTCGTTGACCTTGAAGATCATCATCATCGTGGGCTCGTCCACGGTGATGCGCGGCAGCGCCACGGGCTTCTCGAAGTCCGCGATGGTGTCGCCGATGCTGATCTCCTCGATGCCCGCGATGGAGACGATCTCACCCGGGCCCGCGTCCGCGATCTCCGTGCGCTTCAGGCCGGAGAAGCCGAACAGCTTGACGACCTTGCCCTGCTGCACCTTGCCGCCCTCGCGGACGACGGACACGGCCATGTTCGGGGTGATGCGGCCCGCCTGCACGCGGCCCACCGCCAGACGGCCGACGTAGTCGTCGTAGTCCAGGTTGGCGACGAGCAACTGCAGCGTCGTCTGCTCCACAGGCGGCGGGGGCGGGGGCGGGATGTGCTTGATGATGGCGTCGTACAGCGGCTCCAGCGTCTTGCCCGGCACGTCCAGCGACGTGGAGGCCTGACCCTGGCGCGCGACGGTGTAGAGGACGGGCATCTCCAGCTGCTCTTCGTTCGCGCCCAGGTCGATGTAGAGCGAGTACACCAGGTCCAGCACGTCCTTGGCCCGGGCGTCCTGACGGTCGATCTTGTTGATGACCAGCACGGTCTTCAGGCCCATGGCCAGCGCCTTGGTGAGCACGAAGCGCGTCTGGGGCAGGGGACCTTCGGCGGCGTCCACCAGCAGGATGACGCCATCGACCAGGCGCAGACCGCGCTCCACCTCGCCACCGAAGTCGGCGTGGCCCGGGGTGTCGATGATGTTGATCTGCATCCCCTTGTAGGAGACGGCAGTGTTCTTCGCGAGGATGGTGATGCCCTTCTCGCGCTCGAGGTCGTTCGAGTCCATGACCCGCTCGGCCACGTGCTCATTGGAGCGGAAGGTCCCCGCCTGCCGGAGCAGGTGGTCGACGAGGGTGGTCTTGCCGTGGTCGACGTGGGCGACAATGGCGACGTTGCGGATGTTTTCGCGAGAGATCATCAGGACCAACTAACGGAAATGAAGGTGCGAGGAGAGACGCCCAGAACGGGGTTTCTCAATCCCACCGGAACCCGGAAGGCGGGGGCTTATATGCCGGGGGCTTCCCACCTGCAATGAAGGCGGGTGTCCAGCAGGCAAACAATCAGCCCCCCCGCCTGCTGGGCGCTTATCCCACCTCCGGGGGGACTTCCGCGGTTTCCACGCCCAGCCGCTCCCTCAGGAAGCGCTCCACCCGCAGCTCCACCAGGCCCGGGACTTCCAGTGGGGCGGTATGGGTGCCCTCGGAAATCATCAGGAGCTCAGAGGAGGGGATGCGCTCGGCCATCTTCCGGGACAGCCAGCCGGGGGTGAAGCGGTCCTTCTCCCCGGCGACCACCAGGGTGGGCACATCCACGTGCTCCAGGTGGTCCTCGGCGGTGTGGTTGGCCAGCGAATCCAGGGTTCGCACGAAGACGACGGGGTCCATGCGTGCCAGATGGGTGAAGTACGGGGCCAGGTCGTTGCGGGCGATGAGGTCCGGGTTCATCTCCAGGCGGATGGCCAGCTGCACCACCAATTCCGTGGTGAGCGCCCCGTGCACGATGCGCGCGGTGTGCCGGGGGAAGCGCTCCACCGCGGCCCTCAAGGTGGGGAAGATGCGCTTGAGCAGCGTGGAGTCATGGAAGGTGTCCAGCGGCAGGCCGTAGCTGCCGCACACCAGCACCAGCCCCTCCACGCGCCGGGCGTAGCGGCGGTGGAACTCCAGCGCCACCTGCACACCCATGGAGTGGCCGAAGAGGACGGCCTTGTCCATGCCCGCGGCGTCCATCACCCGCGCCAGGTCGTCGCAGGTGTACGCCATGCCGATGCGCGTGCGGTCCGTGGGGACGGTGCTCTTGCCGTGGCCCCGGTAGTGCCAGCGCAGCACGCGGTGGCGCCGGCCCAGGTAGGGCAGCAGGTACTTCCAGGCGAAGCCGTCACAGCCCAGGCCGTCGCACAGGACCATGCCCGGGGCGCCGTCCCCCCGCACCTGGTAGTAGAGGTCCGCGCCGTCCGGCACCCGCAGCGAGTCCTGCCGGAAGGAGACCGCCTGTCCGTGCGGTGCGCTCACGCCTCCACCTCGTCCGTGTCCAGTCCTTCGGGGATGCCCTTGTCCAGCCCGTAGCGGGAGATCTTCAAGAGGAGGTTGGAGCGGCTGATGCCCAGCTCCCGCGACAGCCGGCTCTTGTTGTAGCGGGTGCGCACCAGGCCCTGGTGGATCATCTCCTTCTCCAGGGACTCCACCGCCTCGTGCAGCTTGCCGTGCGCGCGCGGGGCGATGAAGGGCCCGCCGCCGGGAACCACGGCGTCGCGGATGCGGCTGGAGAGCAGCTCCGCAGGGATGGTCTCCAGCTCGCCGCCCAGCACGAGCAGCCGCTCGATTTCGTTCTCCAGCTCGCGGATGTTCCCCGGCCACGCGTACGCGCCCAGGATGCCCAGGGCCTCCGGCGCCAGGCCCCGCGCGCGCTGGCCCTCGCGGTGGTGCTTGCGCAGGAAGTGGTCGATGAGGACGGGCAGGTCGTCCTTGCGCTCGCGCAGGGGCGGCAGCTGCAGGCGGATGACGTTGATGCGGTAGAAGAGGTCCTCGCGGAACTCGCCGCGCTTCACCATCTCGCCCAGGTCCTTGTGGGTGGCGGCGATGACGCGCACGTCGACCTCGCGGGAATGGGTGCCGCCCACGGGCAGGAAGGTGCCCTCCTGGAGCACGCGCAGGAGCTTCACCTGGAGGGCGGGGGACATGTCGCCTACCTCATCCAGGAAGAAGGTGCCCTGATCCGCGACCTCGAAGAGGCCCTTCTTGTCCTTGAGCGCGCCGGTGAAGGAGCCCCGGGTGTGACCGAAGAGGGCGCTCTCCAGCAGGTTGTCGTTGAAGGCGGAGCAGTTCTGCACGACGAACGGCTTGTCCTTGCGCGGGCCGTTGTGGTGGATGGCGCGCGCCACCAGCTCCTTGCCCGTGCCGGACTCGCCGTTGATGAGGACGGTGGAGTCGGAGTGGGCCACCTTCTCCATCAGGCGGAAGACTTCGTTCATGGCCCCGGAGCGGCCGATGATCTTCTCGAAGCGGTAGCGGTTGGACAGCTCGGAGGCCATGGACTGGATGGTCTCCTCCTTGCGCGTGAGCTCCACCTCCTGGTTGGCGATCTCCGTGACCGCGAACTCCAGGAGGTCCGACAGCTTGCTCAGCTCCGAGCCGTCCAGCACCGGCACGCGCTCCGCCGCGCCCTCCAGCTCCAGCATCGCCCCGGGTGCGATGTCGCGCATCTTGCCCAGGAGCACCTGGCCGTCTCCGGGCATGAGCGGCTGCCGGGCGAAGCCCTCCACGAAGAGGAAGCCCTCGTACTCGTTGCGGATGTAGAGCGGCGCGCCCACGATGGACAGGCGCAGGTGGCAGTCATGGAAGAGCGAGCGGCGCAGGTTCTTGGCGGCCTTGAACTTCTCATGCAGCACCCGCACCGACTGGGCACACCGCCGCATCCCCTCCCGCGCCCCCAGCGAGTGGCGGCAGAAGTCGTTGGGCGGCGGGATGAAATCCCCGCGCTGCCAGTCGTGCACCACGCCGTTGCGATCCGCGAACGAAAGCTCCACCTGCCACCACTTGCGGATGACATCCCTCAACATGACAATGGTGTGCAGATTCTGATGCTTCTCGAAGTCCATCCCCGCGTCCCTCGGCCTGTTGCGGATCAGGACAACGGATCTACGGGGTTGTCCGAAATCAATCCAGCGGCACCTGTCCGAATGACGGCGCCAATGGCGTACCCTGGTTCCCTGTGAGCGCACCCCCACATACACACGGCAGGGCCGGGCACGGTCATTCGCACGACCACGACCATGACCACTCGCACCATGGGCATTCGCACGGCCATTCGCACGGTCCGCGCAAGGGCGGGCTGGCGGAGGAGCGGCGCAAGGACCGGCGGCGGCTGCTGTTCGCGCTGGGGCTGACGGCGACCATCATGGTGGCGGAGGCGGTGGGCGGCTTCGTCACCAACTCGCTGGCGCTGCTCTCCGACGCCGGGCACATGCTGACGGACGTGTCGGCCATGGTCCTGAGCCTGCTGGCGCTGTGGTTCGCCGGGCGGCCCGCGGACCTGAAGAAGACCTACGGCTACTACCGGATGGAGATATTGAGCGCGCTCCTCAACGGGGTGCTGCTGCTGGTCATCACCATCTTCATCCTGATGGAGGCCTGGGCGCGGATGCGCACGCCCGCTCCGGTGGAGTTGGGGCCCATGGCGCTGGTGGCGGGCATCGGCCTGGTGGCGAACCTGGCGGCGCTGGGCTTCCTGCACCAGACGCACTCCATGAACGTGCGCGGCGCGTTCCTGCACGTGCTGGGGGACACGCTGTCGTCGGTGGGCGTGCTGATTGGCGCGGGCGTGATGTGGTGGACCGGCTGGTACGTCGTGGACCCCATCATCTCCGTGCTGATTTCGATGATCATCGTCGTGGGCGCGCTGCGGCTGGTGAAGGACGCGGTGGACGTGCTCCTGGAGGCGGTGCCCGCGCACGTGGACCTGGAGCAGGTGCGCTCGCTCATGGCGAAGGTGCCGGGCGTGCAGGCGGTGCACGACCTGCACGTGTGGACCATCTCCAGCGGGATGTACGCGCTGTCCGCGCACCTGGTGGTGGCGGACCCCATGGTCTGCAACAACGACGACATCCTGTCCGCGGTGAAGCACGACCTCTTCGACCGCTTCGGCATCGACCACACGACCATCCAGATTGAGAGCCAGTCCTACGCCCACCTGGGCGAGGTGCACTGACGTCCTTGCGAAAGGGGCGCGGGGCGGGGATTCTCGCCGGCTCCTATGAGCGTGCTGGACAAGGTGTTGTCGCTGCGGCCGGGCAACGTGGTGGCGCGGGTGGGCCCGGGCTCCCGGGTGCCCCTGTTGGATCCACGGGAGCTGCTCGGGGCGCTGGAGTCCACGCCCATGGCGCTGCCGTGCCTGCCGGTGCTGTCCAAGGGTGCGCTGCCGGGCCTCTTGGGCGCGGCCCGCGCGGAGGACTCGGTGCTGGGCCTCTCCTGCCCGCACCCCCTGGCGGACCGGGGCGCGCCGGAGCGCTTCGTGAGGGCGGTGCACGCGGCGGCGCAGGAGGCCGAGCACACCCGGCCCCTGTTCCTCCAGGCCGGCCCCCTCCGGGTGAGCTCCACGGACGCGGACGTGCTGGACGCGCTCCAGGACGGCATCTTCCGCGTGGTGGACGCGGGCTTCGCGCTGGTGTCGTTGGATCTGTCGCGCCTCACCTCCTACGAGGCCGTGGAGGCGGTGAACGCGCTGGTGGGCCCGCTCAAGGAGCGCGAGCTGTCGCTGGAGGTGTCCCCGCCCCAGGTGTCCTCCGGCGGACTGGTGGACGCGTGCGCGACGCTGCTGGAGGGGCTGGCGCAGTGGCAGGTCCCGCTGCGCTTCCTGCGCGTGTCGGACGCGCAGCTGGGGGAGGGCGAACTGGACGTGGAGCTGCTGCGGCGCGTGGTGGAGACGGCCGCGGGGAAGGGCGTGGCGGTGGCGGTGGCGGACGCCTCCACCGGGCCCGCGCGGGGGCTGTCCAGCTACGTGGCCGCGGGTGTGCGCAAGGTGGACCGGGGAGGGCCTTTCGGTCCGCTGGCCCTGCGCGCCTGGCCTCCGGAGGTGCGCGAGCCGGTGGTGGCGCGGGCCCAGGCGGCGGGCATGCCGGCCGGGGAGCTGCTCTCCGTGATGGAGGAGGGGCTGCCGGCCCTGTCGCCTACCGCCCGCGAGACGCTGGAGGCGCTGTCCTTCGCGGAGGCCACGGAGGCGCTGGGGGCGCTGGGGGCGCACCGCTCGGCGTCGGTGGCCATGGCGTTCCTCGCGAAGCCGGGCGGAGACCTGGGATAGAAGGGCGCGCATGCGCATCGTTGCAGGCAGCGCGAAGGGCCGGGCCCTGACGGGGCCCAAGCCGTCGTCCGGACACATCCGCCCCACGGCGGACCGGGTCCGTGAAACCATCTTCAACATGCTGGGCCAGTTCCTGGACGGCCAGGCCGTGCTGGACCTGTACGCGGGCACCGGCGCCCTGGGGCTGGAGGCCCTGTCGCGGGGCGCGGGCCGGCTGGTGCTGGTGGACCAGGACCGCGAGGCCCTGGCCCTGTGCCGCAAGAACACCGACGCGCTGGGCTTCAGCGCCCAGGTGTCCATCCTGGCGCAGCCCGTGGTCCGCGCGCTGGAGACGCTGGGCAAGCAGGGGGAGAAGTTCGAGCTCGTCTTCGCGGATCCGCCCTACGCGGCGCGCGTGGTGGAGACGGTGCTGGAGGCGGTGGTGGCCGCGGGCGTGGTGACGCCGGGCGGCACGGTGATGGTGGAGCACGACAAGCGGGAGGCGGCCCCTGAGGCCCACTCGGGGCTCACCCTGGAGGACCAGCGCCGCTTCGGGGACACCCTGGTGAGCTTCTACCGGGCCCCGTGACGTGCGCTTGACCGGCCCCGTGGGCCCGCCGAGACTTCAACGCACCCATGCCGGTCGCCATCTATCCTGGTTCGTTCGATCCGCCCACCAACGGGCACCTGAGCCTCATCCAGCGCAGCCTGAAGATGTTCGACCGGCTCATCGTCGCCATCGCGGTGAACCCGAAGAAGACGCCCCTCTTCAGCCAGGAGGAGCGCATCGAGCTCATCCGCGAGGCGGTGAACGACCCCCGCGTGGAGGTGGACGCCTTCCACGGCCTGCTGGTGGACTACGTGCACCAGCGCAACGTGAGCGTCGTCATCCGCGGGCTGCGCGCGGTGTCGGACTTCGAATACGAGTTCCAGCTGGCGAACATGAACCGCAAGCTGGCGCCGGACATCGACACCGTCTTCATGATGACGGGTGAGGACTACTTCTACATCTCCTCGCAGCTGGTCCGGGAGGTCGCGACCTTCGGGGGGAACGTGGATGGGCTCGTCCCCCCGAACGTCAACGCGGGGCTGAAGAAGAAGTTCGGCCCGAAACCCTAGGGTCGTTCCCCAGGGGCATCCGGCCCACGCGGCGCGCGAGCGGGCTTGTCCGCTTCGGGAGTTCCGCGCTAGGCAGGGCGCATGAAACTCGCCCGCCGGCTGCAAGCCATCAAGCCTTCCGCCACCCTGGCCCTCAACGCCCGCGCCAAGGCGCTCGCCGCCAGTGGCAAGGACGTGGTGGTGCTCGCCGCCGGTGAGCCGGACTTCGACACGCCGGAGTTCGTGAAGCAGGCGGCCATCGACGCGCTCCGCACGGGCTTCACCAAGTACACCGCCACCGCGGGCATGCCGGAATTGCGCGAGGCCGTCTGCCGCAAGCTGGAGAAGGACAACGGCCTGAAGTACGCGCCGGATCAGGTGGTGGTGACGGCGGGCGGCAAGCAGTCGCTCTACAACTGCTTCCAGGCGCTGCTGGACGAAGGCGATGAGGTCATCATCTTCGCGCCGTACTGGGTGAGCTACCCGGACATGGTGCACCTGGCGGGCGGCACGCCGGTCATCGTCCCCACGCGCGAGGAGGACGGCTACGCGCCGGACCCCGCCGCCATCAAGAAGGCGCTCACCCCGCGCACGCGCGCCATCGTGCTCAACAGCCCGGCCAACCCCACGGGCGCGGTGTACTCGCGCGCCACGCTGGAGGGCATCGCGGACGCGGTGCGCGGGCACGACTGCCTCATCGTCACCGACGACATGTACGAGAAGCTCCTCTACACGGGGGAGCCGTTCCTCAACCTGGGCAACGTGGCGCCGGACCTGGTGCCGCGGCTGCTGGTGTCCAATGGCCTGTCCAAGTCCCACGCGATGACGGGCTGGCGGCTGGGCTACGCGGCGGGGCCCAAGGCGCTCATCTCCGGCATGCAGTTGGTGCAGGACCAGTCCACGTCCAACGCGTCCTCCATCACGCAGAAGGCGGCGCTGGCGGCGCTCAACGGCCCCTCGGACACCATCACCGCGATGGTGAACGAGTACCGCGAGCGCCGTGACTTGTTCGTCGCGGGGCTCAACGCCATCCCTGGCATCCGCTGCCGGCTGCCGGAAGGCGCCTTCTACGCGATGGCGGACGTGCGGGGCCTGCTGGGCAAGACGTACAAGGGCAAGCCGCTGACGGACTCGCTGCAGCTCTCCGAGGCGCTGCTCAATGACTTCCTCGTGGCGGCGGTGCCCGGGGAGCCGTTCGGCGCGCCGGGCTACATCCGCATGAGCTTCGTCACGTCGCGCGAGGTGCTGCAGAAGGGCCTGGCGCGCCTGCGGGACTTCACGGCCGCGCTGGGCTGAGGCGCCCAGGTCAAGACATCCCCGGCGGTATCCGCGCGGTTGCTCAAGCTTGCACGCGCAGTGCGCTGGGTGGCCGGGCGCTCCTTGGCGTCTTCAGTCCGTGTACGCGAAGGCGTGCCAGGTCAGGTCCGGGCTGCCGCGGAAGAGGAAGATGGCCGCGTGGCCGGAGAGGTTGCCCACCGCGGCCCAGGTGTCCTTGAGCACGCGCGGATCCAGCCCCAGGCGCGCGGGCGGCTTGCCGTACTTCTTCTCCATCTCCGCGATGGGCAGCACTTCGATGTCGTAAAGGGTGATGAGGTCCGTGCGCCGCGTGCGCAGCTGCTTCACCCACGCCTGGATCAGCTCATCCGGGGTGTTGAAGCGCTTGTCCTCCAGCTGGAACGGGTAGAGCAGCTCCACGGAAGCGTTGCGCACATCTCCCGTCAGCAGGCTCTGGAAGAGGAAGCGCGCCTCGTTGTGGATCACCGCGCGGGCGATGCCCTCGGGGGACAGGTCCTCTTCGGTGGGACGCGCGGCTTCACGGCCCGGGCCCAGCTGGACGCTGCCCGCGGTGGAGGGGGCGTCATGAGGCGGACGGCCTCGAAGT
>NZ_RAWN01000022.1:0-69099 GCF_003668895.1 Corallococcus sp. AB045 | reverse complement strand
GTGTATAAGAGACAGCCGCCTCCTCCGCCCCCACCGGCCGCGGCGGGCTCGCGCTCCGCTGTCGCCGGTGAGGCACCCGCCGGGCCCTTCTCGCTCGCGCCTTCGAGGGCCTTCTTCACATCACCGGGAACGCCCTGCCGGGCCTTGGACTGGCCCTCGGCCTTCGCGCTCGCGTCGCCGCCCTTACCCTTCCTGGCGCCCTCTTCCTTCTCTCCCGCGAGGGCCTTCCCTTCGTCGGGCGATCCCGGCTTCTTCTCGGCGCCCTTCCCACCTGTCGCCGCGCCCTCCGCTTCGGCGCCTTTTCCATCCTGCCCCTTGTCCTCGGCCTTGCCCGCACCGGGCGCTCCGGGCTCCTTCCCGGCAACACCTGCCTTGCCTTCGACGGGCGCTCCGGGCTCCTTCCCGGCAACACCTGCCTTGCCTTCGACGGGCGCTCCGGGCGCCTTCCCATCGACACCCGCCTTCGCTTCAACCGGCGTTGTCTCCGCGGCCTTCGTCTCACGCGGCCTGGCCACATCACCGGGGGCCTTTGCTTCAGGCGCCAGGACTCCGGCCGTACTGGCTTTAGCGGCCTTGCCTTCGTCCTGCTTCGCTCCGGTGGCTCCAGGCGCCCTGCCGGACTCCGCCGCTTCTCGGAGCGTTTCGTTCGCTCCGGGCGACAGCGCGGGCTTCTCCTCTCCCCGCGTCACCTTCGCCCGCAGCGACTGCGCGAGCCTTCCGGCGAGACCACCGCCCACGGCCGCTCTGGCGCCCTGCGTCCCTTCCTGCGTCTTCCGGGCGGGCGCGGGCTCCTCCACGCCGGCCTGCCGATCCGCGGACGTCTTTCCTTCCGCGCCAGCGCCCTCTGCTCCCGGCGCCTTCTCCTGCTCCTTCCCAGCCTCGCCTGCTTCCGCCTCCACCCCCGCCGCCTCGGGCTTCTTTCGCTTCTTCCCTGGCGGCCCGCCCGTGACTTCGGGGCCGTTGGCGGATTTGGCCTCCGTCGGCCCGGCGGTCTCCGCGGCATTGCCTGGCACCGGCACGCTCGCGCCGGACAGCGCCTTGCGCATCAGCCGGTTCCGCGTCGACCCCGAATAGCCGCCCGCGGTGACGCCAGCCGGCTGCCCCGACATCACCCGGGTGGCGGCCGCGTCGGCCTGCATCTCGGCCGGCTCGTTCGGAGTGGAGACCTCGCTCTTGGCCTGGGGCGCCCCGCGCGCGGAGTTGCCCTGCTGCACGACGTGGGTCAGCTCGTGCGCGAGCAGCCTGTCGCCGCCCTCGGTGCCGGGGCGGTACTTCGACGTCCCGAAGGCGATGTCCTGTCCGGTGGTGACGGCCTCGGCCTGGTGCTCGGCGGCGAAGCCCGACGCGCGAGCATCCGTGTGCACGCGCACCCCGTCGAATGAGCGCCCAAAGGCGCCCTCCATCCGCGACCGGGTCGAGGGGCCCAGAGGACTGCCCCCCGAGAAGCCCGGCTCGGCCGCGTGGGACACACCGGCGGCTTCAGCGGCCCGCGACGCGGGTACCGCCGCACTCGGCGCATTCACAGGCGCCGGAGTCTTCGCGGCCGGACGTCCCACCCGCTGTCAGCCTTTCACCGGCTTCGGCGGCTGGCTCTTCGGTCCCCCCAGCCCGCGAGCGCGCGCGGACTGATAGGCGGTCAGCGCCCGCACCCTCGCCTCACCCCGGCGGATGCGGAGCGCGATCCGCTCCTGCGCGTCCTTCTCGATGCCCGTCCAGGCCTCGAGCGCCTTGCGTTCGGCCTCTTCTATCTTCGCGACCTCCGCCTTGGTGGGCAGCTTCGTCGGGGTATTGGTCGGCGGGGTCTGCGGGACGTCCTTCTTGCCCTGCAGCGCGGCCTTCGCGAGCTCCTGGATGACCTCCCGCCCAGCGGTCATCGTCTGCGTCAGCATGGCGCTGCCCGAGAGCTCGCGAATCGACTTGAGCCTCTGCTCCAGCTGTTCTCGCCGCGCGGCCACGGGCGCGCCAGGGTTCTTGGGCGCGGGCCGCTGGGGACGGGGGGCGCTGCCCCCGGGGAGCTTCAAGGCCTTCTTCATGTTCTGCGTCGGTCGCATGAAGTGCGTCCTTTCCGTCAGGGTGCGTTGTAGTTCGGAGCAGTGATGATCCCGGCCTGGCTCCAGCCCGAGATGTTGAAGTCCGTCGCGAAGTTGTGCGCGAACACGATCCGGCTGTACGCGTTCGTGACGAGCACGCTGCCGGCCCGGTTGCCCACGATCTGGAGCCCCGAGTACGAGTCCGCGACCGCCGGTGGATACGTGTCATACGGCGACTTGACGGTCGCGTTCGGCCAGCCGACGACGAGATCCGCCGTCACCCAGTTCCCCTCCACCTGCGCGTTGTACGAGTACTCCTTCTCGACGGCGGCCGTGGCGAGCGCCTTCAGATAGGTCTGGAAGATCGGCTGGACCTCCGCGACCCGGACCGTGCCCCTGTAGACCGTGTTCGCGGGTGCCACCCACGGCTGCAGGGACTCGATGAACCGCGGGGACGAGCTCGCCACGCCGGACGATGTGTAGGTGTAGGGGAAGAACAGGATGCTCCCCTCGGCGCGGTTGTCCTCGATCTGCCAGTCACCCCACGCACGGGTGATGATGAGCGCGATGTGGCTGTTCCAGAGCGGCAGCAGCCGGTTGCCGGACACGACGTTGCCGCCCCCCATCGTGATCTGGAACCCGCCCGTGACGACATTGCTCCGCAGGGTGCTCTCGTAGAGCTGCTCGCTCCTGCATCCCAACCCGGTGAAGCGGTTCGCCTCCAGGAGGAGCCAGGTGGTCCCAGCGCCCGTCTCTCCCTCGGGGGCCCAGAACGGAGCGGACGCGGTCACCGTGTTGCCCTGGACCACGATGCCGTCGCGATCACCTTCGGTCCAACGCTCGTAGAGCAGGATGCCCACGGTCCCGCCCTCGTCGGGCGGCAACTCCGTGCTCAGCGTGATGACGTTGTCCTGGACGGACAGGTACCCGCCATCCGACAGGTAGAGGCCCACCTGCCTCGCTTTGCGCATTGGCAGGCCGAGCACGTCTTCGGAGACGATCGTCTGCTGGCCGCGCACGGTGTTGCTCTGCACGACCACGTCATTCCCCAGCGCGAGCACCCCGACCGCGGCGTCGATCTGGTTGTCCGCGATGCGCAGCCGTTGGGTGCGCACCTCCTGCTCCTGCTCCCAGGGCGGCGGAGCGAGGAGCGTGCAGGCAACGCCCACGGTGGTATCGCTGAAGACGTTCGCCGTCACCGCGATCCCCTCCATGTTCACCACGGGCGGGCTTGCGCCCTCCTTCTGCTGGACGAGGCTCGGTCCGAACTGGACCCCCGCGAGATAGGACAGGAACTGGTTGTCGTGGATGCCAATCCCGGCGAGCGAGGGATACGTAGACTCCAGGACAGGCAGCGGGCTGGTATCAGCCGAGGCCGCGAAGAGGATGCCGCGCGGGCCCGTGAACGTGCACCCCTCGACCTCCAGGGAGCTGGTCACCCATGGCAGCCAGAGCCCGGCCGCGCCGGACGTGGAGAACCGGTCCCCGGACAGCCGGCACTGGTACAGGAAGTCGACCCGGATGCCTGCGTACGAGCCCACATACTCGTTGCCGGCCGAGACCAGGTCGGACGACAGGTACCCGATGAGCACCGGACTTCCGCAGGCGAACGTGCACCGCTCGAATTCGCATCGCCAGTAGTCGATCCCGCTCACCCCGATGCCGACGCTCTCCGCGCTGAAGCCTCCCGCCTCCGTTTCGATGAGCTTCGTGACCGTCTTCTCGAGGTCCTCGTCCGCCGCGTCGATGAGCACCTTGCGGCGCTCCACGTCCAGCCAGCCCTGGAACGAGGAGCGCCGGAGCCGCAGGCCTCCTGCCCCCTTGGCGTAGAAGCCAGCCTTCTCGCCGACCACCACCGACTCGATGAGCTCGGTCATGAACACGTACTCCGCGGCGACGCCCCACGCGCCCAGGAGGATCGACTCCTCGGCGCGGATGGACGTGGTCCCCCGGGCATCGGGGTACACCACGAACGGCGTCGGCTCCTCGGGCTTGAAGACCGGCAGCTCGGGCTTGGCGACCTGGATCGCGACGCCTTCTTCCCCGGCATGGACCAGCGCGGTCCCCTCCAGCCAGAGCTGCGTCGGGACGAGCTGTTCGCGCCCCTTGCTCCCCGGCATTCCCCCGGACAGCGTGAGCTGCACGAGCGGCCCCGAAACCTCGCGCCGGAAGACAAGGAGATCGCGCAGGGTGAGGCGCGCGTCCCCATGCACGTAGAACACCGGCGCGTCCCCCCCGAAGCCGAGCAGCGTCGCGTGCGGGCATCCAGCGAGCGTCACCCGCCTCCCGATGACGTTCAGCGTCCCGTGGATCCGGTAGATGCCGCGCTCCAGGCAGAGGGTCGCACCATCGATGGCCTCATCGATGGCCTGCTGGATGCGAGCGGTGTCGTCCCCATGGTTCTCGGACGGAGACAGCGACACGTCACAGCAGCCGCCGTCCTCCTTCGCGTACAGCTCGTCCAGCGCCTCCTGCACGGTGTCCGCGTTGGTGCCGACCTTGCCGCCGTCGTAGGCGATGTCGTCCGCGTTCAGCTCGCAGAGCGCCGAGTACTGGTGGTCGTACCAGCGCACCAGCTCGAGCGGCGCGGACTCGCCCGTGTACCGGAACAGCGCCAGCGGCGCGAACAGCCGCTCCGGACCGTGGGGCGACTCCTGCCAGAGGCCATTCTGGTTGTCCTTGATCTTGCGCGCTTCGTGCTGCCAGTAGTCCCCCGGGCGGAAGGCCGCGCCGGTGAGCTCGATGACGATGCCATCGCCCAGGTCGAACGCGGTGACGGGCGGATCCCCCATCACCTTGGGCTTCGTGACGAGGAGGCCGTGCCAGACCCGCACCTTCCGGGGCGCCTTGTCCTTGTTGGCGAAGTCCGCCGGCACGTTCACCGGCAGCCGCGTCACCGGGTCGCGCAGCTTGAGCTGCCCGGAGGTGGCCGTCGTCTCCGCGTAGAAGAGCTGCCCCACCGAGCGCTGCGAGGCCCTGAACGACTTCGCCGCGAGCGCGACCTCCGCGGGGGCGGCGTCGCCCAGGTCGTCGGTCTCATCGAGCAGCTCGATGAGGTCACCGTCCTTCACCTCGGCGCCGGGCGCGAGCGTCAGGTTCGTGAGCGTGTTCGCCACGGAGGCGACGGCGAACACGTCCGAGCCGTTGTTCTTCGACCACTTGATTTCGACGTTCCCGAGCGCGCCGCCCTTGTGCACCTCGAACCGGTAGAAGCGGTTGTCCGCGCCCGTGTAGCCGCCGGCTTCGGGAATCGCGCAGGGGTCCAGGTTGTCCGGCGCCACCTTGGTGGTGAGCTTCAGCTTGCCGGTGCCCGCGTCGACCTTCGCGAAGGCGGCCGGCACGTCGTCCTTGCCCGTGAGCGGATTGCCGCCGTCGTTCGCGAAGACGGCGAGCTTGACCTGGCCCACCGCCTTCGAGCGCACCGTCGTGTCGAGCACGCCGCCCAGCGCCTGCTCCAGGATTCCGCCGTCCTCGATGCGCGTGATGAGCCGCTCCCACCCTTCCAGGTAGGCGACCACGTAGCTCCCCGCGACGGGCAGCGTGTCTCCCGCCGGGAAGCCCTTGCTCGTCGGGAAGGTGGACTCCCAGAACATCCCGTCGTCCGCCGACTCGACCCCGAGGCCTTGCAGGTAGTACCGGCCGCGCGTGTACGAGAACAGCGGGGCCTTGGTGGCGGGCTCGAAGCCCTCGATGAAGCCGATCCACGCCTCGTTCGCGGCGCCCGCCGCGGAGAAGCCGATCTCGAGGGTGTCGTACTCGGCGGGTGCGCCCGCGGGCACCTGCACGTCGTAGAACTTGAAGTTCGTCGCGTCGTTGACGTTGAGGACGCCCGCGCTGACGTTGTGGATCCGCACCTCCACGTTCGCGTTGGCCCGCAGCCAGAGGCGGACCTTCGGATACCGGGCCTTGGCGAGCTTGCGGCGGGCGCGGATCTGCACGAAGCCGCCCGCCGCGTGCGCCCCCACGTACAGGGACGGGAACCGCTCGTGGTACTTCGCGCCGTAGTCGCGGTACGCCACGAACGCGCCGCCCGGTGCGGGCAGCGTCACGCCGTCGAGCGTCTCGAACACCGCCAGGAGCGGGCCCGGCGTCGCGAGGTAGCCCAGGTTCGGGCTGCCCTGCTCGCAGCCCACGTCCGACGCGAGGTCGCGGATCAGCGTGTCGGCCGCATCCACGCTGGCCGCGACATCGCTGTCCAGAACGAGCCGCCCCTCCTGCAGGAGCACGCGCCGGTACTTCTCCTTGCGCTTGGCATCAGGACGATGGCCTCTGGTGAAGTCGCCTTTCATGGTCGCTCTCTCAACCGTCCTCTTCCCGGTGTCTCAGGTCTCGCCGAACCCAGTGGCCCGGCGCGCTAGTCCATCCGCAGGAGCCCGGTCTGGAGCCCCGCGGGGGTGTATTCGATCAACCTCGTGAGCAACGCGTCGCCCCGCTGCGCGAAGCGCGCGCCGTGGAACGCTCCCATCTCCGAGCCGTCCTCCGCGCCGCGCGTGATGGACCTCGGGCACTCCTCGGACAGACGGAGGTGCGCGGCGTCGGTCCGGTCGCGCGTGACGAAAAGGGCGAGGTCCTCCGTGACGCGATGCCTGCGTGGCAGCAGGCTCTCCGGCTCCACGCGGCTGTAGCGGACGCAGCCGTGGAACCGGTCGCGCGCGCGCGCCACGTCGGTGAAGAGGCTCTCGCTCGCCTCGATGACGCGCACGTCCACCGAGGCGCCCCCGCCCAGGTCCGCGCGCACGGCCGCCACCGTCGAGCGCTCGAAGCGGACCTCGCTGTCGATGGCCTGGACGGCCACGCCGCCCGCGGCGTCGAGCACGCTCTCCTCCACCATGACGGAGGCGGCCCCATTCACCTGGAGCCTCGGCGCGAGGCAGCGGAAGAGACGGATCTCCGTGTCCGAGCCAGCCGCGGCCGTGAACCTCCAGAGGTCGTGGGGCGCCAGCGCGGAGCAGAACCGCACCTCGACCTGTCTGGCGGGTGGCGGATCCAGCGCCACCGTGGCCGGAACCGGCGGCGACCCCGGATAGGTGGTCTGCCGGATGGCGAGCCCGTGCAGCGTCAGCTTCTCGTACGTCGGGGGCGCGCCGCTCGCCCACGCCGCGCCGAGCAGGATGACGGGCCGGTGGAGCTCCGCCGCCTGGAGGGTCAGCGACGTCACGTTGGCCGGCCAGACCAGCGCGCTCTCCGCGTACGTCGCGCTGTCCTCGAACTGGATGACTTCGTGCTTCGCCGCCTTCACACCATCGGCGACGACGGCGGCGAGCGCCTCCCCGAGCGTCGAGTAGCGCGGGAGGGACTGGTACGAGAGGGGCGCGTCCCGGTGCAGGCTGCCCCCTCGAAGCACGAGCCGCGTCGGCGCGGGCAGCTCCTCGGCGAGCAGGGGCTCACGCGCATCAGGGCGGGCCCCCGTGTGGAACGAATACCCCTCCAGATAGTCGACCGTGACCGCGCTCGGCGGCCAGCCAGTGGCCCCCGTGTGCACCGACGCCACGGTGAACGGCGCCGCGGGTTCGGTCTTCGCGAAGGAGAACAGGCCGTGAGCGGGATCGATGTCCAGGCAGCCCGCGGGTGTTGCGAGGCCGAGCTGGGGGTTCATCGGATCCTCGTTCTTCCACCAGCACAGCGTGCGCTGCCGGATCTGTCGGCGGCGGAGCGTCTTCGCCTCGCGAATGGGGGTGATGGCCCCACACGCGAAGCGCGCCACCTGCAGGCTGCCGGCCCAGACCGTCGAGCCGTCGAGCCTCACCGACACGGCCTCGCTCGCGAAGGCGAGCGACGGAGACCAGCCCGCGAGCGGCGGCACCTTCGTCTCGAGCGCCGGAAGGTGGATGAGCACCGCCTCGCCCTGGTCGCTCGTGAAGGACACCTCGCAGGACGGCAGGAGGATGCGCTGCGTGTCGGACTCCAACCTGAGCCAGAGCTCGGCGTCGTCCCGCGAGGCCGCGGACTCCTGCGCGAAGAACCTCCACGCCGCTCGCAGCTCCGCCGCCGTCGTCACGTCGGTGCCGTCCTCCTTGAAGGCCTTCCACGCGGTCACCGCCGTGGCGTCCGGGCCGGTCCACGCCAGCTGGAGGAACGGGTGGATGCGGCTCTTGATCCGGAGCGCGAACGCCAGCCGCAGCGCCACGGCATTGCCCGCCACCACCGGCGCACCGGTCACGTCGAGCGCACGTGGACCGTGGACGACCACTGGCCCCCGCGCGGTCGCGGAGGGAATGCTCCGCCACGGCTCGGGCTCGGAGGTGAGCGGCAAGGGCGGCCACGCCGGCCCCGGCCCGGCCGACAGTGCCTCACCGGGCAGACGCAGCCCTTCGGATGTGACGGTCAGCGGGGTGCCGGCAGGGTCGGCGTCGTACACGCTGCCGTCCGCCGCGACGAACAGCCACCGCTCCCCCACCACCCACGTCGCGGGGAGCTCCACGGTGAGCGCGCCCGCGAGGAACCCCATCGTGGCGAGGCGCGGATCCGCGGGCGGCATCGAGGCCGAGGGAGCGCGGCAGGCGACTTCGATGACGGCACCCGGGAAGTACCCCGCGCCCCCGTCCGCCACGAGCCGCAGCATCACGGCATACGGGCCCGCCACGGGCCCGGCCACGCCAAGGGACGACGTCCCACCGCGCGCCTCGATGCGCACCTCTCCGCGAAGCATGCCCCCGGCGGTGTTCGGCACGTTGGCGTCCGCGCCGGTGAGCGGCACGGCCATCACCCCCACCCGGACCGGCGACGACAACCGCTCCGCCACGTGCGACAGGAGCAGCACGTCACAGAGGTCCGCGGCGAGCGCGCGCTCCGCGGGCAGGCGGATGGAGGCCCGCGCCTCCTTCGTGGCACTGGCGACGGCGGCGGGCAGGCCCGTGAAGCGCACCGTGAAGCGCGCGCCACTGCCACCCTCCTGGTCGAAGTAGTCGCCCGGGCTCGCTCCGAAGTGGAGGGGCGGCACGCGATCTCCCGCGAGCGTGTCCTCGGCCGAGGCGCGCCGCACCCGGAGGGGCACGTCGTCGCCCAGGGGGTTGAAGGCGAACCGGTAGTCCACCTCGGGCACACCGCCGCCGCCGTAGCGCGTGCGGTCCCTCGCCGTTCCCTCCGTGACGGGAAACAGCTTCGTCGGGTACAGCCAATGCGCGACGTGCTTGGGGTGGTAGCGCCCGGTGGTCCGGCCAATGCGGCGCGGATCCACGGCGTGGAACGCGGTGTCGAGCGGGCCCGACGCACGTTCGGCGATCGTCGCCTCTCTCAGCCCGGCGATCGTCCGCTCGGGCCGGTAGAGGTCGAGGTCCTGGGCGAGCAGGATCCGCTTCCATCCCTCGCGGCTCACCGCCAGCTGGCCGGAGAGGTCTCCCGCCATCTCCTCCAACATGGTGGGGGTGCCCTTGCGGCGACGCCAGCCCACCGTGCCGCGCACGTCGCGCCGGTTGGACGGGGCATCCGGGAAGACGAGCCGCATCCCGATCATGTCCGCCAGGTACGGGAGGACCCAATCCGCGCTCTTGTCGATGAAGAGGTCCGCGTGCAGCTCCTCGATGTTCTGCCGCGTCCGCGCGATGGGCGCGGCGAGGATGCGCAGGAACTTGTAGAGCTCCTCCACGCCCCGGGGCGCGAGCGACTTCTGGGGCTCGCGTGTCCCCTCGGCCATGTCGACGACGCGGTAGAGCGCCGGCAGGTGCGAATAGAGCAGGTCCGTGACCAGGGCACGGACGCCGGGGTCGAGCGTGGGGGTGTCGCCGCCTTCGCCGCTCATGGGAGCTCCGGAGAGAGGATTTCGATGTCCTGGGGCGCGAGCACGAGCATCTGGTTTGGCCACGCGATGACGGTGTCGGCCACTCGCGGGGGCTGGCCCTTGCCGACCTCTTCGAGGGTGTCGAACAGGTGCAGCTGGACGAAGAGCACGCCGGGTGCACGCTCGATGCGCTCGTAGAGCTCGCTCAGGAACGCGGGCTGTCCCAGGTCGCGGGCCTCGAAGGCGAACAGGCCCGGCGCGTCCTTCGACGTGCCGCAGAGCGCGTCGCGCACCGCACGCTCGACGCTCTCCCGCAGGTACGCCGGGTCGCTCTCCACGGTCAGCTTGAGCTTGAGCTCGACGAGCTCCGGGCCCACCACGTCCAGCAGCACCGTGGTGTCACGGCGGGCCTGGAGGAAGTCCTTCAACTGGGACGCGGTCGCCGCCGTGCCCTTCGCGTCGGCGACCACCACGCGGATCCCCTCCGCGCCGCCCTCGAGCTTCGTCCACTCCGCGCTCGCCTTCACGATGCCCGGGAACTGCAGCGCGAGCTGCTTGTGGTCCTCCACGGAGACGGCGCGGTCGAACGTCCGGATGTAGCCCGTTGCCTGCGTGCGCACCTCTTCGGGCTCGGCCGGGGCCACGCCACCCTTCACCGAGAGGGGGTTCGCCACCCGCTCCACCAGGGGATGCGACTTCTTGAGCCGGCTCACGGCGAAGGCTTCTGCGTCGCCGTCCGGACCGATGCCGATGCGGTACGTCGCGACGATGTGGTTCCTCCCGGAGGAAGGAATGGCGCCCTGGAGGCCGTCTCCGAACACCACGCTGACCGTGCCGGTCTCGTCGCGCTGGACGAGGTAGCACCGGTCCTCCGGTGAAGACGCCACGAAGTCCACGACGCGGTGCCACAGGACGTCCGCCACGCGGACCTCCAGCTCGGGCTCCGCGCCGTCCAGCGAGGGCAGGTACGTGAGCGGCTTCTGCTTGAGCGGGAAGCGCAGGAAGGGCGTGCTCCCATCCGAGCCACCCAGCACCTCCGACGCGGTCTTCCCGTGGGAGATGCGCGCGACGTTGCCCAGGATGCGAAGCGCCCCGAACGTCCAGGGAGCGCCCGCCACGGGCGGCTCCACGGGCTCCCAGGTGAGCTGCGTCCGGACGGTGCTGTTTCCATCCGCCCACGTGCCCACCGACGTGATGCGCACGATTTCGTAACGCGCTCCGCCCGTGCGCTCTCCCAGCGCCACCCGCCGGCCGGGCTCCAGGTCCGCGACCAGACGGTCGAGCCGGACGGGCGTCGAGCCGGGCTGGGTGATGGCCGCCGGATTGGGCCCGGTCGCGACCAGGGAGGCCTTCACGCCGAAGCCGAGGAGCCACCGGCTGGTCCGGATGTCCTGCCCGCTCCGCGTCAGGGTCGTGCCGCCCGCCGTCGCCTGGATGGCGGTCACGGTCCTCGCCACGCTCACGGTGGGCTTCTCATTGAGCACGGTGACCTGGGCCTCGTTCGGCTTCGTGGGGTCCACCGGAATCTGGACGACCACGTGGCGGACCTTGGAGAACGTGACGTTCCTCGACACCTCCGTCGTGACCTTGAGCGCCGACGGCCCCGAGCTGGTGACGCGAACCCCGGGAGTGCCGATGACCGACTTCTTGAGCTCCTCGGACAGATAGAGGTCGTACGCCTCGCTCGAGCTGTTCGCGGGCGTCACGGTGTAGCCGTGGGCTGGGTACGACGCGGGATTGGTGGGCAGGGCCCCACCCCGCAGCTCCGCCTCCGTGAACGATGAGGCCGGCGTGTCCCAGCCGAAGAGATGCAGGTCGTGCGCGGGCTTCGCCCAGACGACGGCGCCCGGGAAGCTGTTGTCGCTGCCGGTGAGGGGCTGCTTCACCGTGAGCCGCGTCCGTCCCCCACCCTCCACGGGCGGAGCGCTCACCTCGTGCGCGGAGAGCGTGGTCCCCCGCTCGATGACCACGAAGCCGCCCTGCTCGATGCCGAGCCCCGTCCCCTCCACCTCGAACGTCGACTTGCCGGAGAGCGGCAGGACCGCGAGCGCGTCGTACGGGAAGAGCTCGCTCCACGACGCGCTGACGGCCAGGTCCTCGGTCGTCTCGTAGTCCTGCGCCTTCTTCTCGCCCACGGCCGCCGAGCCCATCCCCAGGCCCCGGAGCACGGTGCCGGACACGCCGTCCTTGAGGGTCAGCAACACGTACCCGGTGGCCGCCAGGCCCGGCCCAGGCTCGTAGCCGAGGCGGCGTCCGTGGCGCACCAGCGCCTTCGCCGTGAGCGCCGTGCCCAGGAAGGCGTCGTTCGCGTACCGGTCCTGGTAGGCGCCCAGCGTGTGGCCGAGGAGCGCCGCCAGCTCCATGAGCGTGCCGGCGAAGTCGCCCTGCGCGGTGGAGGGCGGAAAGCCCAGCTCGTGCGAGGCCAGCGTGCGCTGCTCGTCGAGGAGGTCGGCGAACTCGTCCGGCAGGTAGTCGAGCACGGTCCGGCCCGCGAGCGGCTCGCCCGTGGTGGAGTACGCGGTGCGGAAGCGCGGTGGGCGGCTCACGGGGCGACCTCCTCGATGACGAAGTCCTTCTCGGTCACGCCCGCGTCGAGCCCGACCACGAGGACCTTCAACTTGCCGTAGTCCGGCAAATCGTCGTCGCCGTCGTTGCGGACGACCTCCGTCGGCGCGAGCGTGATGCGCGACTCGACCTCATTCGCGGACAGCACCTTGAGCTTGCGGAAGCGGAGCGCCTTGACCGACCGCACGCCCGGGATGCGCTGCACGAACGCGAGCAACTCCCCGACCTCCAGCCCGTCACTGAAGCTCAGCCGGTCCGGGTGGAAGTAGCCCGGGTTGGCGTTGGAGCCGGGCCGCAGCGCCGCGAGGACCGCCGAGCGCACGCGATAGGGCAGCGCCCCCGGCTCGACGCAGATGCCGAGCCGCACGTCGATGGGCACGTACTCCGCGGCGCTCACGAAGTGCTCCCGCCCCGTCATGCGCAGCGCGTCGATGCGGTCGAACACCGCCTGCCGGAGCGGCTCGGAGAGCCCGGTCTGTCCTTCCGGATCCACCAGGACGAGCACCGCGTTGAAGGGTCCGCCCAGGAGTCTGGCGGTCGCGCGCCCCACGCCCTTCACGGTGCCGGCGGCCACGGCGTAGTCGGAGAGCGAGACGGCGCGCTCGACAGGGCCATGCCGGAGCGACGCAGGGATGCGGAGGCGCACGGCCTCTCGCGTCTCGGCCCGGAGTCCTCCCCTGCCCGGGAGCACATTGGTCCCGCGCAGCCCGGAGAAGCCGGCCACGGCGGACTGGCCGGGCACGAAGCGCGTGAGGACACCGGCGCCCACGTTGCCCGCGACCGCGTCGCCCGTGCGGTACTCCACCACGATGTCGCCGGGGAGCTGCTCACTGTGCTGCTGCGCCTGGCTCAGCGCGTCCTCGGACCACACCTCGACGGCGCGCCCCTGCTTGCCATCACCGAACTCGAGCCACAGCGAGCCGTCCTCGTCGGCGGTCGCGACGAAGTGCCTGTCGAAGGACTGGGAAGCATGCAGGTGCTCCACCCGCTGCCACTTCTCCGAGCCGATCGTCACCTCCACCCGGACCGAGGAGCCCGCGAGCCCCGCCGCGGTGACCGTGGACTCGAACACGACCTGCGTCTCCGAAAGCCGCAGCGCGCGCAGCAGCAGGTGCGAGAACCCCGGCCGCCGCTCCAGCACGTAGCTCTGGCGGTCGCGAGAGAAGGCCGTCTCCGAGCGGACGTAGCGGTCCTGCCGGGACCGGCCGAACCGGGCCCGCCCCAGGTTGCCGTGGATCCGCAGCGCGTCCGGCTCGCCCCACGCCGGCCGCATCGCGGTGGCCAGCGGCGGCTCGAACGCGACGACCGTGACCGCGGACTCGTTCGTGTGCGGGGCGTCCGACGCGGAGGCCGTCCATCCCGGAAGCCGCTCGTGGCGGAAGGCGGTGATCGTCACGATCTGCGCGGGGGGAACGGGCGCGTCCGGGGGCGTCGTGGCGAAGTAATTGCCCTGCACGAACGCGAGCGTCTGGCCCACGCCGAGGTTCTCGACCGTGCCCCAGAGGAGCACCTCGCTCGCGCCCTCGGGGATGATGGCGTCGTCGGCTCCGGGCCACGCGGCGAGTGGCAGCACGTTGTGGGCGGTGAGGACCCGCGACCGCTCGGTGAGCCAGAACACCACCTCCGCGCCGCTCGCCCCGGCCGGGGTCGTGATCTCGATGCCCACGGGCAGGTAGCCGTCGCTCTGGGCCTGGAAGCAGAGGAGCGTTTCTGCCGCGGTGCCGTCGAACAGGCGCGTCCCGAGGAGCTCCGCGTGCTGGCGCAGGGAGTACCGCTGGCTGGCCGTGTCGACGAACGCCTCGTTGGCGACGCGGTCCTGGTAGTAGCTCAGCAGGTCGCCGTGGTGCGCGAGCAACTCCACGAGCACGCGCTCCAGGGCCGCGGGCGAGAGGTCCGCCCACGCCGGGTTCTTCACGCGCACCCAGTCGCCGAACATCTGCACGAAGCCCGAGAAGTCCTTGGTGAGCAGGTCCACCGCGGGCCGCGGCTGCAACGCCCTGGGCGGCTGCTCCGTGAGGGGCCGGCAGTCGCCGCCCTCGCAGCTCAGCGTGAAGTCGAACGTCGCGCTTCCGAAGAAGGGATGAACCCGCGGGCCGTTCGGCCCCTCTCCGGTGGAAAGCAGCGTCAACGTGTACTCGGACGCATCACCGACATTGGAGAGCGCGAGCGTGACGGTCTTCTGGGCGCTGTCCTCGCCCACGTAGGTGAAGCCCAGGTCGGTGATCCGCAGCCCGCCCGAAATGGCGAAGCTCTTCTCGGAGAACTTGGGGGCGACCCAGGTCCGCTGGAGGTGGACGACCAGCGTCGCGGACGTGGGCGCCTGCTCGTTGGGTAGGAGCTTCAGCTCCAGGTAGTCGATGCCCTGGAACAACGAGGTCCCATGGCGGCCGGACCACTGCAACCACGGGGACGTCACAGCCGCACCTCCAGGTTGCGAGGCAGGCGGTCCGTGCGGCGGCGGAAGGCGATCTTCACCCACAGCTCGCCGTCCTCGGGGGAAGCCTCCACGTCGACGCCGTCCACCAGGATTTCATCGCCGATGTCACGGCGGAGCGACTGCGAGATGCGGAACTCCAGCGCTCCAATCGTCAGGTCATTGAGCTCGTCGAAGACGGCTCGGTTCAGGCCCACGCCGAAGTCCGGCCGGTTGACGCGCTCGCCCGGCGCGGTGAACAGGACCGCGAGGATCTTGTCGCGCAGGTGCTTGTCCGCGTCATCGATGACGGCGACCCCGCCCTGGGCGCCGAACCGGAATGGGTGCTGGAGGAAGCGATCGGCCATGGGAGTCCTCCTCAGGTGATGGGCGCGGGCGGCGGGCCAGGGGGAACGGGGAAGATGACGAGGGTGGTGGACGCGAGCAGCGTGCACGCCGTCGCTATCTGCTGCGCCTTCTGCGACACCGACCCGTCCACGTCGGAGAACACGGAGATCATCTGCGACACCGCCGCGCCCGCCGCCGTCGGGAAGGACGCCGTCCCGGGCGGGAAGCTCTGGCCCGCCATGTACGCCGCCACGCCCATGGCCAGCTGCGTGCCCGCGGCCTGCGCCGACTGCGCCGCGAGCGCACCCGCCGCCGCCGCCGCGAGCTGGGACTTGCGCGCGAGCGCCGTCGCGCAGGGAATCCCCGCCGCCTGCCCCGCCGCGAACCAGCTGGACACCGCGGTCGCGAAGTGGTCCGCGGACTCGTTCACGTCCTGCGGATAGGAGCCGCCCTCCGGGACGAGCCAGGTCTGTTCGAGCTGGGTCTTGAGCGTGTCGAACACGAGGGGCATGGGCGCGACCTATTCCGTGAAGGTCTTCTTCGACAGGTGGCTCGACTGCATCGGCTGGGTCGGAGGCCCGGACGGCCCGACGCCGGTGGGATGCGTGTGGCTGTTGAAGAACTGCATGAAGTCGTTGCCCAGGACGACGGCCTGCTCCGCGCCGTCGCCCAGCTTGATCTTGTCGGCCTTGATGATCAGCTCGCCGTCCTTGGTCAGGCGCAGCTCGACCTTGTCGCCGCCGTGGGCGAGCACGACGACCTCTCCGTCGTCATCCATGAAGATGCGGTGGCCCGCCTTGGTCCGGAGCACGTGCTTCATCGGGCCGGCCTTGGTGTCCTCGGAGGTGGGCACCTCCGTGCCCTTCTCGGTGCCCAGGTCGTCGGCCTGGCCGGTGCTCTCCGGGGCGCCCCAGAAGCAGCCGGACCAGATGGGCCGGCTCGGGTCGCCGCCCGCGAACTCGATCCACACCGTGTCGCCGACCTCCGGCGTGAACAGGAAGCCGCGGTCCTTGCCTCCGCCGTAGGGCACGCACGGCAGCGCCCAGCCCGACGGGACATCCTCGCCCAGGACGGCGGGCACCTTCGCGCGCAGGCGCCCCAGCTCCAGGGGGTCCGCGTTGTCGGTGACGACGCCCTCGTATTTTCCGTAGAAGCGGTGCAGGAACCGCTCCTCGAACGTGCGCAGCAGGTCTTCCACCTTCATTGCGGCGGAACCTCCTCGGCGCTCTGGCCGAAGTCTTCCTTCCCGGAGAGGCCCAGCGCGTTGCGCTCGGCGACGAAGGTCTGGCTGATCACCCCTTCGTCCACCGTCGTCCGGACCGCGCGCACGTAGTAGACGCCCGCGAACATCCGCCCCACGCCCTTGATGAGCACCGGGCGGCGCGCGCGCAGGAGCCCCCGGTACAGGGGCGTGTCCACCTCTCCCCTCGCCTCGACCGCGAACAGCGCCCGGTCGGTGGCCGCCGAGCCTTCATCCGCGATGGCCGTCTCCGCCGGGAACGGGTCGCGCAGGAGCGTGACGGAGCCGGTCGCCCCCGCCTGCTTCAGCCCCTTCTCCAGCGCGTCGCCCACCAGGCCGTCCCCCAGCGGATCCAGCTTGGGGCTGCCGTCGGAGCGCACGAGCCGCTTGCCAATGGGGTCGATCGCCGAGCCCTTCACGCGAGCGGGCCCGCTCATCGTGGCCTGGAGATCCAACCACTTGAGGTTGGGATCGTCGCGCAGGAGGGTGAGGTCGGGCTGGGGCGTGTCCTTGATGGCGCGCGGCCGGAAGTACGCCGTCACGGCGCCGCTCTGCGGGTCGGGCTCCAGGTAGCAGACGAAGCCGTTGCGCCGGGCCAGGCGCTGGACCCACTCCCAGTCGGTGCCGCGCTGCACGAGGAGCTGCTTCTTCTCCTCGTGGCGCGTGCCGGTCGTCTCTCCGGAGAAGGCGAGCTGGTAGCGGGTGAAGACCTTCTCCGCGGCCTCGGTGTCGGTGACATCGGGATAGGCCTCCACCCGCTCCTCGGCCGCGAGCAGCACGGCCGCGTCCATGGCGAGCACCTCGACGTAGCTGTTGGATTCGACGGACTCGAAGTGCGGGCGCACGTGCGTGACGAAGCCCTCGAAGAGGCGCACGGAGGTGCCGCCGGGCGGTTCAATCTGCACCGACACCTTCGCGGACGGCACGAAGAGGCCGTCATCCAGCGGCGAGAACTCGCCCTCGGGCGACTGCGTGGCGTTGAAGCGCAGGGCGAGGAAGCTGGGGTCCGCGTCGCTCTCACGCACCTCGATACGGGTGAGCAGACCGAGCACCGAGGCCTCGATCGGCTCCCCATCGATGGATACGAGCATGCGCGGATCCGGCATGGTTCCTCAGCGGTTCGGCGGGATGAGGACGGGCCGTCCGGGGACGAGCACGTCGAACGGGTCGAGGACGCTGGAGGCGTCGCAGATGCGCCAGAACTTCTTCGGATCGCGGAAGTACTGCTGGGCCAGGTTGTCCAGCCGCTCCCCCTCGCCGGGCGCGTGGAAGAAGACGCCGCCCGTCGCCGGAATCTCGCGGAGCGACAGGAGCGTGACGTCCTCTCCGGAGGCGTCGGTGG
Source organism: Corallococcus sp. AB045 (assembly GCF_003668895.1). Lineage (NCBI taxonomy): Bacteria > Pseudomonadati > Myxococcota > Myxococcia > Myxococcales > Myxococcaceae > Corallococcus > Corallococcus sp. AB045. The sequence goes on along the minus strand of NZ_RAWN01000022.1, from coordinate 51,444 downwards.
CGGTGTCCGTGGGGGTCTTCGCGTATCGGCTCGTCTTGTCGATCACGGGTGAGCGCCTTTCGCGTCAGAGCGGCAGGATGTTGGTCCCCTGCGCGGCCGTCGTATCCAGGAACTGCCGCGCCATCTCCGAGCGCTTCGACGCGGTGAAGGCGAGCGCGTCCTGGACGGCCTTGTTGTCCTTGGCGTCCGCGTCGGTGAGCACCTCCAGTTGCACGTCCACCTCCGCGCGGATGGGGTTGAGGTCGCGGTTGTGGCGGGTCTCGTTGACGTTCATCCCGGTGATGCGGACGGGGAGCACGCGCTTCTTGCCCCACACGAACAGGACCGTGGGGCGCTGCTTGCGCGCCTTCACGGGCTCCTTGCCGTCGGAGCTGCGGTCCTGCGGGCTCTCCGCCGGGAAGAGCAGTCCCTCCAGCGCGCTGACCTCCGGGAGGATGCCCAGCTCCGCGGGGAGGTTCTCCGCGCTCTGGAGCCGGTCGTCGAAGTCGAACCGCACCTGCACGGTCAGCGTCTGTTTGACGTTGCCGCTGGCGGCGTCGGCCCCCTGCTCTCCCTTGCCGGAGCCCTTCGCCGCGCCCTCCGTGCCGGAGCCGCTCTTGCCCTGCTCGACCTGGAAGGCCCGGGTCAAAATCTCGGGGTTGAAGCGGAACGGAATCACCCGCTTGTCGCCGTTCGGGTAGCCGCCCGGCTCATACGCGATGAATGCGCCTCGCAGGTAGCTGACAGGGTCGCTCACGGGAACCTCCTCATGACGGCGGAGTAGAGTTCGTCGGCCAGACGCTCCGCGCCGCGCTCGGAAAGCAGCTCGTCCGCGGGGAGCGCGTCGAGCGAGAGCCGCTCCAGGGCAAGCTCCTGCACACCGGAGCGCGCGAGCGGGGACTTCGCGAGGCGCTCCGCGAGCCTGCGCAGGGCGTCCTGCACCGTCGCCTGGACGGCCTGCGCGCGGACCTCGTCGGAGAGGCCCAGCACCGAGATGGTGTCGATGCGGACGGAGATGCCGCTCATGCGCGCCCCCTCGCCCAGACCACGGGCTTGCCGTTCAACTCCTGTGCGTGGCCCGGCAGGTGGACGGCGAGCGGCCCGAAGTCCTCCCGCGAGCGCCCGAGCCCGACCTTCTCCAGCTCCCGGTACGTGGCGCGGACCAGGTGATCGATCCGCACGAGGCCGTCAGGCTCCGACGCGGCGAGGTGCGCCGCCGCGACGCCGATGTTGTAGATGCTCCCGCCCGCCAGGCTGAAGCGCTCCACGAAGTGCCGCAGGTCCAACCCGGGAGCCCAGCGCGCGACGGGCGGAAGCGAGCGCTGCCACAGCGACGTCCGCATGGACGCATCCGGCATGGGGAACTCCAGCACGAACCGGAGGCGGCGCAGGAAGGCGGTGTCCATGTTGCTGCGCAGGTTGGTCGTCAGGATGCTGATGCCCTCGAAGGACTCCATGCGCTGGAGCAGGTACGCGACCTCCACGTTGGCGTACCGGTCGTGCGCGTCCTTGACCTCGCTGCGCTTGCCGAAGAGCGCGTCGGCCTCGTCGAAGAGGAGGATGCCGTGCCCGGCCTCGGCCTCCTCGAACACGCGCGACAGCGCCTTCTCCGTCTCGCCGATGTACTTGGAGACGACCTGGCTCAGGTCGATGCGGTAGAGGTTGAGCCCGAGCGCGCTGGCGAGGCACTGCGCGGCGAACGTCTTGCCCGTGCCGGGGCTGCCCGAGAACAGGCACGAGAGGCCGCGGCCCAGCGGCGACGCACCCGAGAGGCCCATCTCGGCGCGCACCCGGGGTGCCGCGCGGTAGAAGCCCACGATGTCGACGAGCGTGTCGCGCAGGTGCGGCGGCACGACGAGGTCGTCGAACACCGCGCGCGAGAGGATGTGCGTGACGAGCCGGCCCATCTTCCGCGCGCCCTGGGCCAGCAGCTCCGAGGCGATGGCGTCGGCGTCGACTCCGGCGGATGCACCACCCGCGAGGCGCAGCTTCGTGGTGGCGGCGCGCGAGGCCGCGCGCACCTCGTCGAGGCTCGAGCGGAAGCGGAGGGCCAGCGCCGCGGCCACGGGTCCTTCACCGAACTCGGCCTCGAACACGCGGCGGCGCGCATCGAGGTCCAGCTCCGGCAGATCCACCGTGGGCCAGGCGCCGGTGTACGCGTTGTGTGGCACGAGCAGCACCACCGCGGGGAGGTGCCTCGAGACCATCCGGATCCACGGCTCGGGGAAGGGGCGCGACTGGCAGGCGGCGTGGAGGTCCACCACCGGGAGCCCACCGCGCAGGCGCATGACCTCGGCCGCGTCCGGCGGCTCGTCCGCGCCGCCGACAAGGAAGGCCGTCTCCCCGGCCACGGAGGCAAGGTCGAGCCCCAGCTGGCGCGACGTGCGGGCCGTCCCGGCGCGGAGGCACAGGACGCCCTCCTCATCCAGGATGGCGCGGGCGCCCTCGACCAGCGCCCGGGGCAGTCCCAACCGCTGGGAGGGAGGCTCGCGCGTGATGGCGAGCTGCGTGGGCTCCACGTCGGGCACGTCCGCGAGCAGGTGGCGCCGGGCCTCGGCGGGGGCAAGGCGCACGGGCACCTGCGCGAGCGGCTTCTGGACGGCCGCCTCGATGCGCTCCACCAGGCCCATGCGCTCCGCCGCGCCGCCCTCGATCGCCTCGGACAGGGAGCGCTCGAACGGGACGCCCTGCGCGGACACGAGGAGCCGGGCGAACGCGGCCGGCGTCACCAGTTGGACGCGCTCGTCCTCGGCGAGGATGCTCGCGGCCGCGGCGCACTCCGGGTGGGCCTCGACGGCGGCGGCGAGGACGACGAGCCAGGTGCCCTCCTCGGAGAGCCCGAGCCGGCCACGCAGGCGGGCCGTCATGGGGTCCTGCCTCAGCAGGCACGCGCGCATCCGCTCGCCGAGCTCCCGGAACCGCTCGGGCGCATGCGCGAACCCCGCCGCCGCGTCGAACGTGGCGGTCTCGCGCTCGCGGACCGCTGCCTCCGCACCGAGCAGCACCAGCTCACGCGCGAGCGCGAGCGCGGACACGGGAGGAGGCGCGGAGTCCCTCATCCCTTGATCTCCACGGTGACGAACGGCGTGAACTGCAACGGCACCGAAGCCCCGAGGGTCAGCTCGACCGAGAACCGGTAGTCGCCGGAAGTCAGGCTGGGGACGGTGAACTCCACCGACGTGGGCGTGACGGTGAGGCCGCCAATCCGGTGCACGTCGGTGGGCGCGAAGATGCCGCTGTCCGGCCAGAGGTACACCTGCGTGGCGGGCGCGAGTCCCTGCCCCTCCAGCTTGAAGGTCGCGCCCTTCGCCACGGAGAGGACCTTCGGTCCATCGACCGACCAGGTGCCCGCCGGCACGATGCGAAGGTCCGCGGGCTCGGAGCCCACCTTGCCGCTCATCACCGAAACGCGGTGGACACCCGATGGAACCGCGTTCGGTCCGGCCGTGGGCAGCTTGAGCCCGATGGCGCGGCCCGGCTCGATGACGTCGAAGCCACCGGCGACGAACTTCCTGGCGCCAATCCAGACCGCGTCGATGGACGTCGGGAAGGCCCCATCGATGCGCAGGTAGCCCCCTTCCGCGAGGCTGCTCGGCACGAGCCGTCCGATGCGGGGCGGTGTCGAGATGGAGGGCCCGGTCAGGACCATGCCTCCCGGGGCGACCACCGGCGACACCGGCGTCGCGGCGAGCTTGCTCACGAGCTGCACCGGACCGACCTCGTAGAGCAGGAAGGGCCGGTGCTTGATCTGCAGCGGCGAGAAGAGCTTCTCCACCAGGTCGGGCGTGAGCGGCACCAGAGCGAGCGAGATGCGGCCCCTGCCGCTGTTGCTCGGCAGCGCCGGGATGGGCAGCTCGATGTGCGGTTCCGAGTGGAAGATCCGCAGCACCTCGCCGATGAGGCGGTGGGCACCGGCGGAGTTGGTCTCGGGGTCCTCGCCGTAGCCGGTGATCAGCACGAAGAGGGACAACGACGCGGGCGGCGGTGAAGACGTGCCGTCGGGGTTGCGGATGTAGCCGTCGTTCTTGTGGCCCGCCTGCTCGTTGACCCAGAGGAGCGACACCCGCAGCTCCTCGATGGTGATGGCGGTGTCGGGCGGCGGGCCGGCAATGACGTTGCCCGGCGCCGGGGTGATCCGCGTCTCGAGGACGTGCTTGATGGCCTCGGTCGCGTGGTAGAGGTTGTTGAACGTCGCCACCTACCACCTCCCGCCGAAAGGACCGAGCGGGAGCCCCGGTTCGATCTGATGAGAGCGCGGCGCGTGCACCGTGGCCGGCCGTGGCGCGGGCGCACGGCTGCCGACGATCTCGATGCGGCCAACCGAGATGGAGATGCTCGGCGGGGCGGGACGCGCGGGCGAAGGCGCTCGCTGCGGCGCAGGCACGGGTGCGGGGCGCACGCTCGCGGCGTCGGCGCGAGGGCGCGGCGCGGGCGGAGTGGGCTGCGAGGAACTCGGCGCGGGGACTGGCGCTGGACTTCCGGCAGGCACCTTCGGCTGGGGTGGCGCCGAGGGCGGAGCAGCCTTCGCCTGTGCCGTGCCGGAGGGCTGCGCGACGACGGGGGCAGTCACGACGGGAGTGGGCGCCACCGCGCGAGGAGGTCTGTCCTCGGAAGGAGCCGACGGGCGCGGCGCAGGCAGGGCCTCTGGAGGCCGGGAAGCCGCCAGGGGAGGCTTCGAAGTCCGCTCGTCCGCGCTGCCCGTGGAGGGCCCGGGCGCGCTCCGAGGCGATGGCGGCGTCAGCGGAGTGAGCGGCGGAGCTGCCCAGCGCGGAGCTTCCACGGCGGGGCGCTCCGGCGCGGGGGCCAGGGGCTCGCGCGGAACAGCCGCCGTGACGACCACCCGTTGCTCGACGACGCGGTCCACCACGCGCTCGGTGCGGCGCTCGACCACGCGCTCTCGCACCACGAGCGGCGCGGCCATGGCGGGAAGGCGGGGACGCTCCGCGACCAACGGCCTCGCGGGCGGGACGGCAGCAGGACCGGCCACGGCGGAGGCCACAGGAGTGGCGGCAACCGGGACCTTCGCGGCCGGGACGCCCGGCGCGGCGACCTGGGGGGCGGCGGGAACTGACGCTGAAGGAACAGGAGCGGCGGCGCGTGGCGGCTCAACCCCGTTGGGACGGCCGGGGACCAGCGGTTCCGGCAAGGCCCCTGCGCCAGCAGTGCGACGCTCCGGCGAGGGTTCCACCGGAACAGAGGCCGACATCCGCGCGGGGAACAGTGGTCCAGCCGGGACGTCCACGGCGGGCGCCGTGCGGTCGGACTCGGTGGCGCGCACGCTCATCGGCGCGGCACGCGGCGCGGCCTCACCCGCGGCGCCATCAGCGGCGCCGCGCAAGGGTCCCTGGACGATCCGCGACAGGGCCGCCATCGCGCCTTACCCCTCTCCGAGCGCATCGAACAGGTGCTGGTCGTCCTCGGCCTCGATGAGGGCCAGGTACGCGGCGCGCCGGGGGAGCTTCAGGCGGAGGATCTGGTCCTCGCTCCAGTGGTAGTGCGCGGCCAGCCTGTGGACGTCATGCAACATCCGTCGCCCCCTCCCTCTCAGCTCGGCAAAAAAAAAGCCGCAACGTCGAACGGACTCTCGAAACCGGCACTACAGGACGAGCACTGCACCGCCATGCCGAGGTCGAGGTCCGGGAGCGCCGACTCGATGGCCCGCTCGATCGCGGCGCGCGCGGCGATGGGCAACGCGCGCACGAACGGCTCGTCGAAGGGCCCCTCCTCTCCCGCGTACCGGACCAGCACACGCGCCAGGAGGAACGTGCGGCGCGCCGACTCCGACTCCAGGCCGGCGGACAGCAGATCTTCCTGATCTCCCGCCGTCGGCGTCCGCGCGAGCGCCGTGCGTTCCGCGGGCTGTGCCGGAAGAGCGTGGCCGGGCAGCTCGATCTCGACCTCCGTGGGGACCGGCGCCTCCGGAAGGGGGAGGTGGCTCAGCTTGAAGTCGACCTCGTTCTTGTGGCCGCACGTGGGGCAGGCCACCTCCAGGTGGACCACGTCGCCCAGGGAGAGCTGGCGGATCCGGACGAGGGCGGCATCGCGCTCCACGGTCGTCAGCTCCCGGACGCGCGCGTACGCAGCCTCGAAGTCCGCGCCGGGCGCCACCGAGCACCGCGCCACGATCTCATTGCAGAGCGCGGCGGTGTTGGAGTCCCGCTGGTGGGCCTCGACGGCCTCCTCCTCGTAGCCGGTCATGGCCCGAAGCGGTGACTCGGAGCGCGGAGCGAGCGGCTTGTGCACGCCCCGGGCGGTGGCCGCGGGCGCCATGGGACGCGGCGGCGCGGACTCCGGCTGGGGCTGTGGCCGGACCTCGCGCGCGCCGTCCCCTTCCCTCGGGGCAGGACCTGGCTGCGCCCGTCGCCGGGCGAACGGGTTATCGATCCGCTCTGTGGCCATCTCGGATCTCCGTGGGCCGGTGGAGGAGGAGGAATCAGGTCTCGGCGGGCTCGGTCAGCGTGGTGTCTCGCTGGAAGCCTTCGTGCTCGATCTTGACCATGGTGATGGCGACCGCGTTGGCGTTCGCATCCATCTCCGGCGTGGCCTGGTACTCGCTCACCCACGCGCGGCGGATCTTGAAGCGGAGGACCGGGGTGCTCTGGAGGTTGAGCACCTCGATGGCGATGTCCTTGCGGTACTTCGCGAGCGACATGGCCGCGGCGCCGTCCAGGTTGTTCACCAGGTTGGCCCACTCCTCGAACGTGGTGTCGTGGGTCAGCCCTGCTTCCAGGGTGATGGGCTCGAACTTCGTGCGCCCCGGCATCTTCCGGACGATCGACGGGTCTCCGGCCTCACGCCATTCGACGGCCTCCGTCGACTTCTTGAGCGCGCTCATCTTCGAGAGCCCGGCGACCGGGCGCCCGTCGATGAGGACGCGGAACTTGAAGTTCTTGTACGGGTCGCTCCGGTGGCTGTTGACAGAAAAGAGTGCCATGGCCGTATGCCCTCGCTACGCCTTCTGATTGACGATCTGGCTGAGCCGGACGACGACGAACTCGGCTGGACGGAGCGGCGCGAAACCGACGGACACGTTGACGATGCCCGCGATCTGATCCGCCTCCGGCGTCGTCTCCGCGTCACACTTGACGAAGAACGCCTCGCGGGTGGTGCGGCCCGCGAACGCGCCCTGGCGGAAGAGCTGCTCCATGAACCCGCCGATGGTGAGCCGCAGCTGCGCCCAGAGCGGCTCATCGTTCGGCTCGAACACCGCCCACTGGATGCCGTTGTAGATGCTCGTGCGCAGGAAGATGGCCGTGCGCCGGACGGGCACGTAGCGCCACTCCGACCCGGGCTGCATCGTGCGCGCGCCCCACACGACGTTGCCTCCGCCGGGCTGGGCGCGGAGCCCGTTGATGCCCAGCGGGTTGAGGGCGTCCTGGTGGGCGTCGAGCAGGTTGTAGTCCAGGCGCCGGGAGTTGAGCACCGTCGCCTCCAGGCCCGCGGGGGCCTTCCACACGCCGCGGCGCTGGTCGGTGCGGGAGAAGATGCCCGCGACGAAGCTGCTCGGCCCGATGACGAGGGTTGGGTCCCGGCCGACGCCCGCCGGATCGCTGATCTCGATCCAGGGGAAGTACACGCCGCCGAAGTTCGTCGTCGTGAGCACGGCGTTGCGGATGTACGCGACCGTGGCGGACGCCGCCTCCGTGGCCGTCTTGTTGGCGGACCGGGGCATGTCCGCGATGCAGAAGAGGTCCTGCCGGGGGCGGCCCGTCACGTAGTCGAGCGCGGCCTGGGTCCGCGTCACCACGTCGTTGTCCGCCTCACCCAACTGGGCGGGGACGACGAGCAGGCTCGCGTCCGTGACCTCATCGAGCGCTGAGAGCAGCCCGGGGAGGCTGCCGTTCGGGAAGTCCGCGTTGCCCTGGGTGCCGCCCGTCAGCAGGTGGCTGGCGGCGGACGCGACGATGGCGGTGTCGAGCGGGCTCGCGCCCGCGACATCCGCGGGACCGGCCGGCTTCACGACGGGGCCGTCCTGCCAGCGGATGTAGGAACTGCGCAGGAGGACGTCCTTCGCGTAGTTCTCATCCGTGGGGGTGGCGGAGAGCCGGTCCCAGCGCTCGACGATGACGCCGTCGGAGGTGCCAGGGAAGGTGTAGACCACGAAGAGGCGGAACCGGGAGGCGTCACCGTCGCTGGAGTCGCCGAGCACCACCGCCAGGTTGGACGACCACGCGCCGGGCGAAGAGGCCACGACGCCCAGGCTGGCCCGGGCCCCCGTCTTGGCCGGGGAGACGGTGGTGTTCGTGATGGCCCGCAGGACGTACGCCGACGTGCCGCCATTGCGGAAGAAGGCGTCGATCGCGTACCGCAGGACCACGGAACTCGCCGCGGGCGCGACACCGGCGTGGCGCTTGAAGCCGCCAAACTGCCGCTCGTAATCCGCGACGCCCTTGATGCGCGTGGGCGTGAGCGGGCCGCGCTCGGTGTCACCGACGAAGATGGCCGTCGAGGTCCCCGCCGCCTCGATCGCTCGTGCGCCGCTGGGAACCTCTTCAACGTATACACCTGGATGCAGACGTGCAGGCATGGTGGGCCTCGTTGTTGAAGACGGTCAGTTCCCGAGGACGACGTATTCGATCGTCCCGGGGTTGGTGGGGGTGTCGGGGGTCGCGCTCACGCCGGTGAGGGACGCTCCCGACTTCACCGGGGACCAGTGCATCAGGACGCCCCCCGCCGCGAGCTTGTAGAGGACATTGGCGCCCACCTTGATGGCGATGTCCTTGTCGGTGTTGTTCTGGAGGACGAAGCCGAGGACCTCGCTCACGGTCCCGAAACCGATGTCCACCGCGGTCGTGGAGCCGGCGGCGACATCCACGGTTCCCGCCGAGGAGGCCGTATACGGAAAAGCCACACGGAACCCCTGGGTGAGCGAACCGCCTCCGCTGGGTGTGTAGGTCACGCTCGACGAGAACACCGCGTTCGCCATGGCCGCTCTCCTCCGACAAAAAGGGAGTCACGGCGGAGGCGCCCCCCTGGCGCGCTCGCATGGTGCCCCCCAACCCAATGGCATAATCAAAAACAAAACATCGCCATGTTTGTCCAGCCATTTAAACAATTATTTTCCGGAAACACCTGCACACACATGCAACACACGTGGAAAATACGTATGCGCTGTCGCGACACACGAGCACACACCCGCAGTGCGTCAAAAAAATGACGATATGCAACGAAGTTCCGGGGCGTGCGGATCACCCTCCCCTGGAAGGTTGTTCCCCTCTGTCTCAGGGACATTCCCTGGCAGGTCCTTGACCGGCGTTCAAAACTTACGGACTTCCGGTGTGGCTCCAATACATCCAAGACAAACACACACAATTTCAAAATCAGGGGACGCGCGAGTCCACGGGCCGAGACAGCAGGACATCCACGGCGGCACGTGGGTGCAACGGATTGTCTTCAAGCACCACCTCCGGCTGAAGCAGCACCGGCTCCCTTGCCCCCGAGGGACGGTCCAGCACGAACCGGGGATAGGACAACATCAGCCCCGTGCGGGGCAGGACCACGCTCTGCACGCCACCGGACTGGCGGACCCGCACCGCGTCCCCCACTCCCGCCACGGCACCTCAGCCGCGCCAGCGCCGCCCAGGCCTCGTCATGGGTCAGGAGATGGTCGAGCGTGCGCTCCATCTCCACCCGGGCGCGATCGAGCTCGCTCCGGTCGATGGAGTGCGCCAGGTCCGGATGATTGCGCTCGAGGGTCTCCATCACGAAGCGCAGGTCCGCCCGCACCGCCTCGGGCGAGAGCGTCTCCGGCGCGACGGAAGGAGCGGGGAGTGAGGCGCAGGAAGCGAGGACGGCGGCGGTGAGTGCGAGCGCGCCACGGCGCACGGTGTGAAACACGGACGAAGCGAACATGAGGACTCCGAGTCTGGACCGCTCGCAACAAGGGCTGGCTGAGCACCAGGGACGTCGAAGAGGTCAACAGACTCATCGAGCGCCTCTGCGAGCTCACCAGTCAGTCGCGGGCGCCCGGCCGAGAGCATTTGATGAGCCTCGCCTTCGTGCTCGCGCCCATCCGCCCTCGCGCGAAGCGGCGGGCGCCGCCCGGGAGCCGCTGAGGCCCAGCGGCTTCCTGCCTCGGGTTTTCCGGCCATTCCCATGGGGAGGACGGCGGTGACAGCCCCTGCGGGTGATGGCTCTCCTGTACAGTGTGGTACGAAAGATCCAGTTCTGGAACCGGAGGCTGCGTTGACGTTGTTTCGAGTGTGTCTGACTTCGCTGTTGGTGTTGGCCGTCGCGTGCGGTGGTGATTCGAATTCTCCTGAGGCGCCCGACGCCGGGCAGTCCCGGCCGGACGCGGGCGTCGGAGTTCCGGATTCCGGTTCCGAGCCGACCGACGCCGGCTCCGAGCCGTCCGACGCGGGCTCGGAAACTCCTGACTCGGGCACCGAGACGCCCGACTCCGGCACCGAGACGCCGGACGCGGGCTCGGAGACTCCGGACGCCGGCACTGAAACGCCGGACTCGGGCACCGAGACGCCGGACGCCGGCACCGAGCCGACCGACGCGGGCTCGGAGACGCCGGACGCGGGCGGGCCCCCCGACGCGAACGTCATCGACAACGGCGGCTTCGAGGAGTGGCCCGGGGCGCTTCCGGCGCTGTGGTCCGGGAGCACGACGAACATCGAAGACGTGGTGCAGAAGGTCACGTCGCAGGCCTTCGAGGGCGTGAACGCGGCACGGCTGATCAACACCTCGTCCACGCACCGCCGCTTCAGCACCGCGGCGAAGTCCATGCCCGCGGGCCGCTACTCCTGCACCTACCAGGCGCGGGGGACCGGTGACGTCCGCAACGGCTTCTTCGGCACCGACTTCTCCAGCTACTCGTCCTACACCTCCGTCGACACCCGGACGTGGACCCAGGTGAGCTACAACTTCAACCTGGCCAACTCCGTCTTCGACACCTTCGAGCTCATCTTCAGCGTCCGGAACACCCGCGGCGATCACCTGCTCATCGACAACGTTCGCTGTGTGCGGGCCCCCGAGCCGTGCGACTCGGTCAGCTGCGAGGCCTGGGCGCGTTGCGACAACGCCACCGCGACCTGCCAGCCGCTCTCTGGCCGCTGCGACGACTCCATGGACTGCAGCGAGTGGCAGGCCTGCGATGCGACCCACACCTGCGTGACCGCCGAGGACCGCTGCGTCCGCCACGCGGATTGCGCGGGGACGCCGGAGACGCCCGTCTGCGACACCGCCTCGCACCTCTGCATCGAGGGCGACCCTTGCGCGGGCGTCACGTGCAGCAACCCGGCGACGAGCTGCAATCCCACCACGGGCGTGTGCGAGCTGGCCGAAGGCGCCTGCTTCACGACGTATGACTGCCGCGGCGCCCTGCCCGCCTGCGACCCGGCCACCCGCCGCTGCGTCGCGGCCGAGCACTCCGCGAACATCATCCGCAACGGAGGCTTCGAGAACTGGAGCACCCGCGCCATCCCCTACTACGGGAACAACTACGTCCCGGACTACTGGTACGGCCAGGACAACGGCATCGCGGACCCGGGCACGGAGATCAAGCCCTCGCGGCTCGCGCGCTACACGAGCGCGGTGCACGGCGGCTCGGCGGCGCTGCAGTTCGTGGTGCCCATCCAGATCGCCGAGCGCTTCACGACCGAGAAGTTCAACGTGCCGACGGGCAACTACTCCTGCTCGTACCGCGTGCGTGGCCACGGCAGCATCCGTCACCGCAGCTATTCGAGCGGCGGCTGGAGCCCGCAGACGGACTTCATCACGGTGGACAGCGACGAGTGGCAGCCGGTGTTCTTCCGCTTCACCGGCAACGTGCGCGACTGGCGCCTGTTCTTCTATCCGAGCCGCAGCGTCGCCGACCGCGACCACCTCCAGGTCGACGACGTCGTCTGCACGAAGGACTAGGACGCGTCGCTGAAATGAAGGGAGCGATGGGGCGTGAAGCCTCATCGCTCCCCTTCCTACTCCCAGTCCATCTGGGTGTAGCGGCGCTTGCGCCACTCAAAGGGAGGAATCAGGAGACGCTCGTTGACGTCGCCGTTCCATTCGGTGCGCACACCATGTCGAGCGAGCGTCTCGCGGACCTCGCGGGCGATGGCGAGGCTTGCGGCCTCCTGTTTGGCCTCGTCGTTTTCATAGGCACCAAAGGCCAGCAGCAACCCCTCTCCCCTGACGCCGCTCTCCAGGTCCTGGCCATGAAAGAAGACCGCGCCACGCGGCACAGGCCGCCGACGCGAGGCGAGCCCGTTCACATCGGACCAGCCGTCGGACATCGTGTGGCCCACGCCCTGTGACGTGACAATGCCCTTCGCATCCAGCTCTTCGAAGGCCCTGTCGATGAAGTCGTTCAGGCTCGGCTCCGTCCATGCCGCCTCAATGCCTTGCTGCTCGCGGAACAGCTGGCGAGCATAGGCCCCCAGCTCCTCCGCGAGCGCCGCATGGGTGGTCCCAAGCATCATCTCGACGCGGTCATCCAGGCCCGCCAGGATCGAGGCCTCGTCCTCGCAGCCCCCTCTCACAGACACTTCCACGTCGTTGAACAGGTGCTGGCGCTCCTCGTCCGTCTCGCTCATGCGCGGGCAGCCTACAACAGGCCTTCCGGACCGCCGCGCCTCGCTTCCGGTCAAGCCTCAGCTCACGTGGAATGGCACCATCCGCTCGAACTCTCGGCTGGGGACTCCGATGATGGAGTACGCCGGAGACTGGATGGGGGGCATGGTGCGCAGGATGCGGCGGTGGAAGGTCGGGTAGGTGGCCTTGAACTTCCCCCCGTTCCACACGCGCAGCAGGTTGGCCGTGAAGAGGCCGTTGTGGACGCCGTCGCTGGAGAGCTGGTTGTCCTGGCAGCCGGAGATGAGCAGCACCGTGGCCTTGAGCGTCAGCCTTGGATCCTCCTTGGGCAACCCCTTCAGGATGGCGTCGTACATCGCCTTGTTGTCGCGGTACGTGCGCTGCTCGATGCCCAGGGGCATCTCCTTGAAACGACGCTCCGTGGGCTCCGTGCTCCGCATCGAATCCGCCAGCAACTGCAGGCTGCCGCTGGCGCGCAGGGCCGCATAGGCCACGCTGCTCACCGAGCCGCTGTGGCAGCTGTCGGAGAGCATGAAGACCCGCACGCCCGCCTTGAGCTTCCCCATCGCCTGGTAGATCTCGTCGTCGACGAGCTCCCCGTCATACAGACACCACGTCTCATCCAGGCCGTCGTCCTCATCCCCGTTCATGTCAGGGAGCTGGCCGCCGTGCCCCGAGTAGGTGAACAGCAACAGGTCCCCCGCCTGGAGCACCGACGCCGCCTCGCCCAGCTCCGCGAGCACCTTCGCGCGCGTGGCGTCCTTCGTGAGGAAGGGGCGGACGCGGCTGAACTCCTGCGCCTTCGCGATGCTGATCATGTCCTCGGCGTCCGCTTCGCACGCCTGCAGCTGGCCGTCCCAGCCCGCGTAGTGCTTCGGATCCACCGCGTTCAAACCGATGTTGATGGAATATCCCTGCGCCATGACTGTCGTTGCCTCCTTCACTCACGGTGGAGACGGGCGGACGGGATGGCAGGGAGGAGGCGGCGCGCGCCGTGTCCTTCCGGCCCTTTCCCGACCAGGAGCCCGGGGCTCGCTCCCTCCGCTCCCGTGTGACACGACAGGTTACGCAGGGCCCCTGGCTGTGACCTGACACGCCACGCGGACGGGCCTCGCGGTGCCCTGCGCAGAGGAGGGACCTCCGGGTCGAAGGGTGGCTCGGTGGGTGCAAGCGCGACCCGCGCCGGGCTCTACCGGGACCGGCACGCAGTCATCCCCCACCAACGAGAGGTTTCTCCATGATGATGAAGCTGACGGGCCGCCTGCTGACGGCCGCGCTCCTGAGTGTCACGGCCGCGGGCTGCCAGGGTGAAGAGCCCACCACGAGCACGGGGGACTCGCTCGCCACGCAGGAAGCGAAGGCCGAGCGGACCTGTATCGAGGGCTTCGAGGGCATCAAGAACTGCGCGACGGGCCGCGCGACGCTCACGAACACCGGCAAGAGCATCGCCGTGTCCAACCTGACCAACGTGAAGACGGACGGCTTCTCCAGCGAGTTCCCTCGCGCCGTCGACTGGGTGCTGAAGACGGAGCTGGGTGGCGTGGGCGCCGCGGGCCAGGGCTTCACGCTCGCCGCGCGTGACGGCGACCAGGTGGTCAGCACCATCAGCGTCCAGCCGGGCAAGGACCGCGATCAGGTGACCCTGCGGCCCTCGTTCACGGGCCGGTCGGGCGGTTCGCCCTTCACCGTCAACCTGTGGCGCGGCAACATGCTGCTGAACTCGCACTACTTCGAGCCCGATTACGGCGTCGGCTCGGTGTGGTACCAGATCCACATCGGGCTCACGCGGTACGACTTCGGCTTCAAGAACCACGGCATGGGGAGCAGCATGTACGGCCGCGTCGCCCCGGGCGCCTGCAGCTGGACCTTCCGCGGCACCGGTGATGCCTTCACGCTGGATGTGGATGGCAAGCGCATCAGCGGCGACTTCCTGGAGATCGTCGAGGACATCGGCGACGGCCACTATCCGTACACCGGCTTCTCCTCCATCGACGTGAAGGCCGCCGCCAGCACCTTCAACATCCTGGGCGAGTCCACCGTCGCCGCGAAGTAACCAGCACCAGGCCCCTTTCCCACGCATGCGGGAAAGGGGCCCCATATCTCCTTGAACCCCGACGACCTTGGAGGGGGTGGGACCCGGGCACTCGCCCCTATAGTCCCCCTCATGAAGGACGCCTCCGCCCCGCTCCGCTCCATCGTCGCCCTGCCCCTGACGCCGGAGGGCTTCGCTCCCTTTGGCGACGTCGTGTCCGCCGGGCTCAAGAGCGGCGCTTCGGCGAACCAGGGCACCGCGGTGCGCTTCGACTGGTCGGCGCGGCTGGAGAACGGCCGGCCGGGTGCGAAGCCCAACCTCGCGGTGTTCCGCTCCGTGCCGCAGCCGCTTCCCTTCACCGTGAAGCTGCTCGAACACCATCCCCAGTCCAGCCAGGCGTTCCTGCCCATGCGCTGCTCGCGCTTCCTGGTCTGCGTCGCGCCGACCGCGCCTTCGGGCGGGCCCGACCTGGACGGGCTCGTGGCGTTCGTCTGCGGCCCCGGCCAGGGCGTGAACTACCACCGGGGCGTGTGGCACCACCCCATCATCGCGCTCGATGAACCGGCCGAGTTCGCGATGCTGGCATGGGAGGACGGGGGCGCGGAGGACTGCGTCGTGCGGCAGTTCTCCACACCTGTCTCCGTCATCGTCGGGGACTGAGCGGACCCCTACCCTTCCGTCTTCGGCTGACGCGCGAGCCACGCGCGCCACTCCTCGGCCGTTTCGTACTTCTCACCGGAGAGCTGCTTCAGCACCAGGACCGCGGGGTCGCGGTTGATGGGCAACGTGAGCGCGGACATCCGCACCAGGTGTTCTCCCAGTTGGCGGAGCAGCCCGGCACGCTGCGCCTTCAGCGCCTCGGGTGAAAGGTCGTCCAGCAGGTAGTTGAGGAGGTGCGTCGCCTTGTTGCGGTCGGTTGCCTTCGGCATCGTCACCGCGTCCGCCACCCTGGCCACGTCCAGCAGGGGCTTCGTCGCGGCTTCCTGCGTGGACGCCAGCACGCGCAGCACGCTGTTGCGCACGCCGGACTCCGGATCCCGGATGGAGGGCTGCAGCCGTTGCGCTGTCTCCTCGAGGGTAGGGGCGTAGGCAAGCAGGTAGGCCGCCGCGACCCGCTTCTCCGGGTCCGCATCCTCGCGCAGGACAGCGGTCAACGCGTCCAGCTGCCCCGGCACCTTCGCGAGGAACTCCGGCTCGAAGGACGCGAGGTCTGGATGGCCGAACCCACCGATGCAATTCGCGACCTTGCAGCTGGTGTCTTCAGACATCTTCCCCTGCATCTGGAGTTTCTGCAGGCGCTCCACATAATCGTTCCACCGGGCAAGCAGTCCTTCCGGATCCGTGGCGTGCCCCTTGGGCTCGGGGAGGAAGCGCAGCCGGGCCGCGTCCTCGGCGTCCACCATGTCCACCACTACGAAGGCGGAACCCTTGCGCTCGTCCGCGAAGTAGATGGACATGCTCACCTGGGCGTAGGCGAGGCCGTACTGCTCACGCAGCGCCGCCTCCTTCTGCCTGAAGATCGCGCCGCTGCCCACGATGGGCTTGCCCACCTCCAGCCCCATCAGCCGCTGGACCGCCTCCTGGTCCACCTTGCGCGAACCAAAGGCATCCACGCCCATGAGCGTCATCGTCATGAAGGGCGCCTCGGGTGCCTTCGCCAGGTTGGCGCGGGCCTCCGCCACGATGCCGCTCCACGCGGGCAGCGCGTGCAGCGCCGCCAGCTCCGGGTTGTATTCGAGGTGATCCGCGTCGTAGTAGCCGCCCTGGACCGCGCGCTTCAGCACGTCCACGGCCGCGTCCGCGTGGCCCGCGAGCGAGGCACACCCCGCCGCCCGATAGAGGAACTCCGCGCGGTCCGGCCCCTCCGCGTTCGCATCACCGGCAGCCTGGAACCGCTCCGCGCACCGCTCGAAATCCAGCGCCTTGTACGCCTGATCCGCTTCCTCCGAGAGCTGCTGGGCCCGCGCGGCCGGGTCCGCCGGCTTCGGAGCATGTGCACAGCCCGCACCCAACGCGACCACGCCCAGGGCCATCATGAATCGCATCTGGACCAACCTTTCGAGAAAGCGCGTATCTCATGCAAGCTGTGAGCAGGTTTCAAGGAGCTCAAACCATGGCCAACGCAATCTCGAAGACCGCGTACTACACCCTGGCCTGCCGGGCGGAGGACGCGCGCAAGCCACGGCCGCTGTGCAATGACACCTTCGCCTCCCGCTTCATGGATGACGAGGCGCGGCAGATCTGGTCCCGCTTCCAGTCGTTCGACCGGCCCAACGCGAGCAACGCCGCGCGGCATCAAATCATCGACGCGCTGGTGCAGGAGGAGCTGGACCGCGCTCCCGACGCGCGAGTGGTGGTGCTGGGCACGGGCTTCGACACGCGGGCCTACCGGCTTCGCGGCGGCCGGTGGCTGGAGGTGGACGAGCCCGCCATCCTCACGCTCAAGGACGCGAAGCTGCCGGTGACGGAGGCGAAGAATCCGCTCGAGCGGCTCTCCATCGACTTCGCGACGGAGTCACTCGCCCGGAAGCTGGAGCGATACCAAGACTCGCGGCGCACGCACGTCATCATCGAGGGCGTGCTCATGTACCTGTCGCACGCGCAGCGCCGGGACATGCTCACGGTGCTCCAGCAGGTGTTCCCCCACCACGCCGTGTACTGCGACCTGATGCGCGAAAGCTTCCAGCGCGAATACAGCGCCGACCTGCACGCAGTGCTCGCCAGCATGGGCGCGTCCTTCCAGGACATGACGGACACGCCGGAGGCGCTCTTCCTGGAGGCGGGCTACACGGCCGCGTCCTCCACCTCCGTCCCCCTGCGCGCCCTGGAACTGGCCGGGAAGCGCGTCCCGGCGTTCATCGTCCGGAGGTTCATGCAGCCGGTTCGCGACGGCTACCGCATCTGGAAGTTCGAGCGGCGCTGACGCCTCACTTCGACTTCGGCGCGGAGGAGGACTGCCCCAGCGCCACGCTCCCCAGGATGAGGGTGCCAGCCACCAGCATGGTGGGCGTCAGCGGCTCGCCCAGCAGCAGCCAGGCCCAGGTCAGCGCGAACAGCGGCACCAGGTAGGTGACGACGGCGGCGCGCGGCGCGCCGATGCGCTGGATGAGGCGGTAGAACACCGCGTACCCCAGGCCGGTGCAGATGATGCCCAGGGCTGCTCCCGCCAACCAGGGGCGCAGGCCGATGGACTCCGTGGGCCACGTGGCCACCGCGAAGGGCAGCAGCAGCACCGCGCCGCAGGCCAGCGTGGCGGAGGCGACCGCGGCGGCCGGCAGTCCGGCGAAGTGGCGGCGCACCAGGTTCCCGCCGATGCCGTAGAGGAACGCGCCCGTGGTCCCCGCCGCAACGGCCCAGGCGACGCTCGCACCCGCTGACTTGCCGCTGGCCAGGACCACCACCCCGGCGAAGCCCGTGAGCAGCGCCAGCGCGCGCCGGGCCCCGATGCGCTCGCCGTAGAAGACGAAGGCGACCAGGGCGGTGAAGAGCACCGCCATGCTGTTGGTGATGGCCCCGACGCCCGCGGGGGCCTGCCGCGCGGCCCAGGCGAACAGCGAGAAGGGCACCGCCGCGTTGATGACGCCCACCAACGCCAGCCGGGGCCACAGCGCGGGAGGGATGGACGAGCGAGCACGCCAGAGGAAGGGCATCAGCACCGCCGCGCCCAGCACCAGGCGCAGCTCCACCAGGGGGATGGGACCGAAGGCCGGCGCCGCGATGCGCAGGAACAAGAAGGACGCGCCCCAGATGGCGGCCAGCCCGCCCAGCTCCAGGGGCGTGAGCCACGCCCTGTTGAAGGTAGGAGTCACGGCCTGGGGATGGGTGAGACCGGATGCGCTCATGGCGGCCCTCGTGCGAGGAAGGAATCTGATTCCTGTCTGGCCCTCTCTTCACGCCGGGGCCCTTTCTTCACAAGCGCATCCTTTCCGTGGCAGACATGAGCCAGATTTGAGGCTCGTCCCCATGCACCTGCGCACCGACCTGCTCCCCGCCCTGGCGGCCTTCGAGTCCGCCGCCCGCCACCAGAACTTCGCCCGCGCCGCGGAGGAGCTGCACCTGACCGCGAGCGCCGTCAGCCACCACGTGCGCAAGCTGGAGGACCGGCTGGGGGTCGCCCTGTTCCAGCGGCATGCCCGGGGCGTGGCCTTGACGGCCGAGGGGCGCCAGCTCGCGGACGCAGCCAGCAGCGCGCTGTCGGACATGGACCACGTGCTCGGGGGCCTCAAACACTCCCGGGACGAGGACGCCGTGGTGCGGGTCACCACCGTGCACTCGCTGACGTACGCGTGGCTCTTGCCGCGCATGCCGGACTTCACCACGCGGCATCCGCGCGTCCGGATCCACGTGGACACGGAGATGGCGCTCACCCGCTTCGACGAGGGCGGGCCGGACCTGGGCATCCGCTATGGCCAGGGGCCCTGGCCCGGCCTCAGCGCGCAGCCGCTCATGGACGACGCCCTGTTCCCCGTGGCCTCCGCGCGGCTCGCGGGCATCGAGCACGTGCGCGACGCGGCGGACGTGGCGAAGCTCCCGCTCATCGCGGACCTGTCCCGCCAGGGCTGGCAGGACTGGTTTCGCTCGGCGGGCGTGCGCGGGGCCCGGTTCGAGGAGCGCTACAGCTTCAGCGACACCACCGGCGCGCTGATGGCCGCGGTGCAGGGCCTGGGCGCGGCGCTGGCGCGAGAGAAGATCGCCACGCCCTACTTCGCGGACGGCCGTCTCATCCGGCTGCCCGGGCCCATCGTGCCCACCCGCGCCAGCTACTTCGTGGTGTACCCCGCGCACCGGCGGCTGCGTCCCGCCGCGCGCCTCTTCGTGGACTGGCTGCTGGCGCAGCGCGACAGCGCGACGGTACCGCCACCGCCCGCGACGCAAAGCGTTGCACCGTCACGCCGGAAAGTTTCCCAACAACACGCATCACCCCAGGGTGATGACAAACCCTCCCAATGACATGCATTGACTTGTCTGGGAAACAGGCTCACGGTGTCCGCGCCGTTCCCTCACGAGGAGCACGCATGCGCACGTTGGTGAAGTCCTTGTTGACTGCCTCCGCTGTGTTGTCGTTGGTCCCCACGGCTGCCTTTGCCCTGCCGTTCCAGTGCAGCTACATCGGTTGTCGCAACGTCCTGTGCGAGGAGGCGTGCTACATCGGGCTCACGGTCGAAACGACGTGTGGCGAGTACACCAACTACATGTCCTGCGGCGGCGTCCCGGATGTGTCCGTGTCCACGGCCTCCGTGACCGGGGACGAGGCCCGTCAGGCCGAAGACGCCTCGCAGGTGTGCAGCGAGGAGCATCCCGCCGCCGAGCAGTCCCTCACCGCCGACAGCTGAGCCGCGGTCCGCTTTCTCGCGAGGCCCGGGCTTCATTGCCGGGCCTCGCTGTCGTTCCAGCCGTGACACGTACCGGCCGTGCGCTCCGACGGTGAGTCCCCCCTCTGCCCCCCGGCGGCCAGGCATCCCCCGCGCTTTCGCTTGTGCCCGCCAGCCCTGCCCCGTAGGTTGCGGGCAGTTATATGGGCTCCCATACAAATCGAACGCCGACGTCCCCGGACGTGTCCGGCGAGGTGCGCGCGGCCATGGACGGCGTGCGGCGGCTGGTGCGGCTGCTGCGGGTCTCCGCCCGCGCCTCCGAACGGCTGGTCGGTATCAGCGGCGCCCAGCTCTTCATCCTCCAGGAGCTGGCGGAGAGCGGGCCCTGCTCCATCAACACGCTCGCGGAGCGCACGCTCACGCACCAGAGCAGCGTGTCCGTCGTCGTCACCAAGCTGATTGAACAGGGGCTGGTGAGCCGCCGCCGCTCCGACGAGGACGGCCGCCGCGTGGAGGTGGCGCTGGAGCCCAAGGGCCGCGCGCTCATACGCAAGGCGCCGCCCATGGCCCAGGCCCGGCTCATCTCCGGGCTGCGCGGGCTGAAGCCCGACGTGCGCGCGGGACTGGTCCAGGGGCTGGACGCCTGGGTGCGCGCCCTGGGGCTCGACGGGGACGTGGCCCCGCTCTTCTTCGAGGAAGAAACCTCGCGCCCTTCGCGGCGCAGCAAGACACAGGAGCACACCGATGAAGAAACCTGATGTGGAACGCATCGAAGAGGGCCTGGGCGAGGGGGCGGAGGCGCGCTCCGGCCTCCCCGTGGCCCCGTCGATGGGCCCCGCGCTCGCCAGCCTGCGCACCCCTCCCGTCTCCGTGGCGGTGGACTCCCGCACCGTGCTCATCAGCGGCCTGGCGGTGGTGCTCGCGGTCGTCGCGGGGCTGGTGGCGCAGGGGCTGGGCGCGCTCATCCACTTCGTCACGAACCTGGCCTTCTTCGGGCGGCTGTCCGCGCAGCCGGTGTCGCCCGGAGACAACACGCTGGGCGGCTGGGTGGTGCTGGTGCCCGTGGCGGGCGCCATCATCGTGGGGTTGATGGCGCGCTACGGCTCGCGGGCCATCCGGGGTCACGGCATCCCGGAGGCCATGGAGCAGGTGCTGTTCAACCAGAGCCGCATCCCGCCCCGCATGACGTTGCTCAAGCCGCTGTCGGCGGCGATCGCCATCGGCACCGGCGGCCCGTTCGGCGCGGAGGGCCCCATCATCGCCACGGGTGGCGCGCTGGGGTCGCTTTTGGGTCAGGGGCTCCACGTCACGGCGGACGAGCGCAAGGCCCTGCTCGCCGCGGGCGCCGCCGCGGGCATGGCCGCCACGTTCGGCGCGCCGGTGTCCGCCGTGCTCCTCGCCGTGGAGCTGCTGCTCTTCGAGTTCAAGCCCCGCTCCGTCATCCCCGTGGCCCTGGCCACCGCCACCGCCACCGGCGTGCGCATCGCCTTCATGGGCGGCGCGCCCGCGTTCGCCATCCCCGACCTGACGACTCCGTCCGGCGGGGCGCTCGCGTTCTACGGCGTGATGGGCCTCTTCATTGGAGTCGCCTCCGTGGCGTGCACGCGCGCGGTGTACTGGCTGGAGGACATGTTCGAGAAGCTGCCCATCCACTGGATGTGGTGGCCCGCGCTGGGCGCCATCGTCGTGGGCGTGGTGGGCTACTTCTCCCCGCGCACGCTGGGCGTGGGCTACACCAACATCGAGGACATCCTGTCCGGCCGCTTCGTGGGCACGGCGATGCTCCTCTTCTGCGCGCTCAAGTTCATCTCCTGGTCCGTCGCGCTGGGGAGCGGCACGTCTGGAGGAACGCTGGCGCCCATCTTCACGCTGGGCGGCGGCCTGGGCTCCGGCCTGGGGTTGCTGGCCACGCAGCTGTTCCCCAGCCTGGGCGTGGACGTGCGCGTCGCGGCGCTGGTGGGCATGGCCGCCCTCTTCGCGGGGGCGTCACGCGCGCTGCTCGCGTCGGTGGTGTTCGCCTTCGAGACCACCCGGCAGCCGCTGGGCCTGCTGCCGCTGCTCGCCGGCTGCGCGGCGTCCTACCTGGTGTCCGCGCTGCTCATGCGGCACTCCATCATGACGGAGAAGCTGGCCCGCCGCGGCGCCCGCATCCCCACGGAGCTGGGCGCGGACGCGCTGGGGACGGCGCTCGTGCGCGACCACGGCCTCAAGCTCGTGGTGACGCTGCAGGCGGACATGCTCCTGGAAGAGGTGCGCGCGTGGCTTGCGTCCGACGCCTCGGGCTCCAAACACCAGGGCTTCCCCGTCGTGTCCCGGGAAGGGACGCTCGTGGGTGTCGTCACGCGAAGGGATCTGCTGGACGGCCACGCGACCGAAGGCCGGCGGCTGCGGGACGTGGTGAAGCGGCCGCCCGCGGTCGTCTTCGAGGACAGCTCCCTGCGCGAGGCGGCGGACCTGATGATGGACGAGGGCGTGGGCCGCCTGCCCGTCGTCTCCCGCACGCAGCCACAACACGTCGTGGGCATCCTCACCCGCAGCGACCTGCTCGCGGGCCACCGGCAGCGGCTGGCGAACGAACGCACGCGGGAGCGAGGCCTGGGCCCCGCTCGTCCCCCGGCGCCCCGGCCCGCGTGAGCGCTCCGGCTCAGGTCGTCGCGGCGACCCGGGCCGGACCTGCCTTCGCCTCCTGCTCGCGGCGCAGCGCCGCGAGCGTCTGACGGATGCCTTCCGGGTACGGCGTCTTGTGCACCGAGCCCAGGAGCCCGCGCAGCGCGGAGTCGTCCAGCAGCACGGGGTTCGTGAGCAGGCGGAGGCCTACGTGGCCTTCGGCCTGGAGCACCCGGAGACCTACCGCCTCATCTTCATGGAGGACCCCAAGCTGTCCGCGGAGCTCTTCCAGGACAAGCAGCACGGCGAGGGCCCCCGGTCCTTCGCCTTGCTGATCAGCGCTTGCGCGGACCTGAAGGCGGCCGGCCGGGCCCCGGAGGCCACACCCGCGGAGCAGCTGGCGGAGGTCTTCTGGGCAGGGCTGCACGGGATCATCAGCCTCAAGCTCACCTGCTCCGGATTCCAGGGATCTCCGGCGGAAGTGCTGGCGCAGACCCTCGTCGCCACGCTGGTGCAGGGCCCGAAACCCGGAAAGCGCGCGCGGTAGCTTTCACCTCCACCCGCAGGGTGGCCTCTTCCGGCACGGGCGCGTCCACGTGCCCGATACCGTCTTTTTACGTCTTGTATTGGATGGCCCTTGTTTCATGGGGGAGGCTGGCGGGCGACCCAGGGGCCGCCAACTGGCATCCCGGCAACACGCTGTGTGAACATTGGACGTCCCATGAAAAGGTCCCATTCAACCCATCCCGGTGAGTCGGGTCAGGCGGTCGTGGAGTCCGCGCTGGTCATCCCGGTGATGGTGTTCCTCATCCTGGGCATCCTCCAGCTGGGCACGCTCCACCATGCGCGGCTGATGACGGAGTACGCGGCGTACCGGGCAGCGCGCGCGGGCATCGTCAACAGCGGCGACTGCGAGATCATGAAGAATGCCGCCTACGTGGCGCTGCTGCCCACCCTGGGTCCTCCCAAGTCCGGCGGCAAGGGCCGCGTGGACACGCTCATCAACGTGGCGCTGGTCCATGACGCGTACACGGACGAGAAGCTCGCGGACCAGAACCAGCGCTACCAGCAGGTGAACCTGGAGCGCGTGCGGGTGGAGGTGCTCAACCCCCGGCGCAGCCAGCTGCCCACCCTCTTCTCCTCCTATGGCTCGCACCTGTCGGGCCTGGAGGTGGACTTCGACGACATCCGCAACGCGCAGGTCATCGAGGCCAACCTCCTCACGGTGCGCATCACGTACTTCTACGAGATGCGCATCCCGTTCGCGAACTGGCAGCTGCACGCCTTCTACATGGGCCGCGAGGCGCTCAACGGCCTGGCCATGCGGGGCGTCAACTTCACCACCCAGAAGGTGAACGGCGGCAGCCTCACGGACCACCTGGAGGACCAGGGCGCGGGCCAGAGCAACGACCACAAGAAGATCCGCACGCTCGCCGACAGCAACGTCTTCGCCATCCCCGTCGTGGCCACCTATTCGATGCGAATGCAGTCCAACTTCCTCAACGGCGCGCATGGCCCCACCTCGTGCGCCGTGGACGGCTAGCGCCTCCCCCGGCGCTGGCCAGAAGGACCCCCTCGGATGTTCCGGATACTGCGAAGACTGCGGCGCGACGAGCGCGGGCAGGCCATGGTGCTTGGGGTGGTGGTCATGCTGGTGCTGGCCGTCACCATCATGACGTCGGTAGGCATTGGCCAGGGCGTCTACGAGAAGATCAAGCTGCAGGACGCCGCGGACGCGCAGGCGTACTCGCTGGCGGTGAAGGAGGCGCGGGCCTACAACTTCCTCGCGTACACCAACCGCGCGATGATCGTGCACTACTCCGCGATGCTCACGCTGATGTCCTACGTGAGCCACGCGGTGTACCTGGACCGCACCATCGGCGTCGCGGCCAAGTACCTGCAATACATCCCCGGAATCGGCGCCGTCTTCACGGCCGTGTCCACGGCGATAAAAGCCTGGAAGGTGACGGTGGAGACCGTCTCACGACTGCTCATCCCGGTGATTACAGCGCTCAACATCGCGCTGTGGCTGGCCCAGGAGGCCATGCTCACGGGCACCCTCTTCGACCTCTACACCACGAAGGGGCACGGGGACGTCATCAGGAAGACCGACCCCCGGGCGGACGTCACCGAGGACATGGACTCCGGGCAGTCCTTCAACAACGCGTCCGTGTCCTCGCTGTTCGGCAACCCGAGCGACATCAACTACTCCAACGCCAAGAACTTCCTGCACGTCCTGGACGACGGCCCCTTCAGCAGCAGTCCCACCATGGGCGTGGACCCCACCGGCATGCTCACGCGCGGGAAGCTGGTGACGGGCAACAAGCTGTCGGATCCGAACATGGCCAAGTACCGCCTGCTGATGGGCAACCTGGCCAACGGCGTGCGCCGGCCGTGGACGGCCGAGGGCCAGGGGCCCATCCTCATCGGGCGCAGGTGGGAGTTCCGGCTGTGCGTCGGCATTGGCGAGCTGCGCATCCGCAAGACGGCGGACAGTCAGATCAAGAGCTTCGACGAGAACTTCGAGAACAACCGCAAGGATCAGCTCTTCGCGTCGGACGACATCCGCATCGAGGTGCGCCCCACCTGCTTCCTGTTCGGCTGGAGCGACGTCTTCCGGCTGCGCTTCCGGGCGGCGGCGGACAACCGGGGCGGCTTCCACCAGGAATACGGCTCCAACAAGACGGATGACCACCACCCGTGGCTGGGCATCACGCCGTTCATCACGTCCGACACCAGCTTCGTCAGCCCGCGGCAGAACCACTTCGGCTACCCGTGCAACCTCATCGTCCTGGGCAAGGACATGGGCGCGGAGCGCAGCGGCAACAAGCCCGTCTACGAGCTGGAGAACCTGAAGAACAACGCGTTCATGGAGGGCAGCGGCGACGGCAAGTACAACACCGCGGAGAACAACGACGAGGGCATCCGCGAGTCGTACCTGGACATGACCTGGGAGTACGTGGGCGGCAAGCAGGACGGCTACGCGGCGGACTTCCGCCAGCGCACGGGCGGCATGATGGCCATGGCGGTGGGCCGCGCCATCTACCACCGCCCCAACGCGTGGAAGGAGGAGCCCAACTTCTTCAACCCGCTCTGGACCGCGCGCCTGGCGCCCGTGCAGACGCACTGGGACGCGGATCACCTCAAGTGGCTGGTGCCCGCATGGGAGGACAGCGAATGGCTCATTCAAGGCATCAACTACTGATGCGCCCTCGTCCCCTTCACGTCCGCCGCGTTTCGCGGGGAGCGGCCACGGTGGAGCTGGCGCTGCTGGCGCCGCTGCTCGTCGTGCTCGTCCTCTGGGCAAACTACTTCTGGGAGGTGCAGCGCGCGCGCATCAAGATGGCGGAGATGGCGCGCTTCGTCGCCTTCGAGCGCACCATGCGCCAGGACGTCTCCACCATCGCGGCGGAGGCGCGGCAGCGCTACCAGGACCTGGACGGCTCCACCAAGACGGGAAACCTGGGCACGGCCTACCGCAACGGCATCACCATTCAGGTGCAGGCCCAGAACGCGGACGCGCCGCTCGAAGGCGTGGAGATGTCCAAGATGGGTGGGCAGGCCGGCGTGGGTGGACTGGCGGGCGCGGCCATTGGCGCGCTGGGCGGCTCGCCGGAGCAGCTGGTCCAGGACATGGGCTTCGACCCCAGCGTCGGTGCGGTCCAGGCGGACGTGCAGGTCCGGCTGGTCAACCACATCATCCCCCGCGAGGTCGCCCTCTACACGACGGGCTTCGACGGCAACCAGCTGGACCTGAACTTCCAGGAGCACTTCTACCTCTTCCACGACACGTGGAAGGCGTGGGGGCCGGGCGACGCTCCGTCGCAGACGTATCCGCGCGTGGAGCAGCTCACACATGACCGCTCCAGCCAGATCGTCTACGCGGGCGTCAGCGGCGGGGCGATGAACTCCATCTCGGCGGTGCTGTCCGTGCTGGGGCTCGATTTCCCCTTCTCCGACGAATACATCCGCCAGTCCGTGGTCATCCGCGCGGTGCCGGACGCGGGCCGCTTCAACGCGGTCCGGCCGACGCGCACGGTGCCCGGCGACGTGCTCCAGGCCGCCTACTGGCGCAACGACACCAGCTACTGCTACGGCAACTGCGAGCCCAACGCCATCCGCACGAAGCGCGGCCTCTCCAACTCCGGAGGCCGGGGCGACAACTGGCCCATGCGCTCCTACCGGTGCCGGGGGAACTTCTTCCAGGGCGCGACCATTTCCAACCAGCCGGAGTCCGTCTACACGCAGTCCACGACGGCGGCGGCGGCGTACTTCCACTACAACAGCGACGCCTGCATCCCATGAGCGGGCTGACGGACCACACGGGCGCGCTCACGCGCTGGCTGGGCCTGGGCGGGTTGCTCGCGCTCGTGGCCACCGCCGCGCTGCTGAAGGACCCGCCGGCCCCGTCGACGGAGGCCCCGGCGAAGCCACCCACCACGCCCCAGGTCGCCCTGCCTCCGGCGCCGCCGTTTCCGGATGCTGGCGTGGGCCGGGTGACGCGGGTCATCCCGCCCTTTCCCGGCGCGGTGATGGTGCCCATGGGCCGGCTGGTGACCAACGGCAGCCCCATGGAGATGCTCTACTTCGAAACGGACCACCCGCCGGGCGAGGTGCTGGAGTTCTACGCGCGGGAGTTCCGGCTGCGGGGCCGCCACATCGTCACGCAGGACGACGGCGCGGGGGGCGGCTCCGTGAACTACTACGACGAGCGGCTGGGCGCGCTGGTGGCCGTCACCACCATCCGCGTGGGTGGCGCCACGACGCGCACGCTCGTGTTCCCCTCATTGGTGGAGGCGCGCGAGGGCATCCACCTGCAGGGCACGGCGCCCGCGTCGCTGCCGCAGCCTCCGGGCGCGGTGACGGTGCTGCGCGTGGACGAAGGCAACGAAGGCCTGGGCTCGGGCAGCACCACGCTCACGCAGGTGGCGCACGGCACGCCCCAGATGCTCGCGGAGTTCTACCGGGCGCAGCTGCCCGCCAAAGGCTACACGCCTTCGGACCGGCGCCTCGCGCGCGGCGTGGAGGTGCTCGACTTCGAGCGCCCCGGTGAGCGGCTGTCGCTGACGCTGGCGCCGCTCGACAAGGACGGTCCGCCCGAATCCCTCATCACGTTCGTGCTCGAGCGTGCCCCCCTTCCCCAGGAGTCGAATCGATGAATGGCTGGTTGTCGCGTGGCTACCGGTGGATGCGGCGTTCCCGCTCGCGGGGACAGGCCATGGCGGAGTTCACGGTGCTGCTGATGGCGTTCATGTTCGGCGTTGGCGCCATCACCACGTTCGCGCCGGAGATGTTCGCGGCGCTCACCATCTACATCCGCGGCTTCTACTGCGTGCTGGGCTACCCGTTCGGCTGAAGGCTCGGGTCAGGGCACGGGCAGCCGGGGCAGCGACAGGGGCACGGAGTCCAGCGTGGGCCGGGCCCCGGTGCCGCTCTTCCGCGCCGTCCAGGTGACCTCCGCGTCGCGCAGGGACTCCACGCCGAACACCGGCACCGTGGCGGCCGTCACCACCGTCATCTGTTGGCCGGATTCCAGGCGGAAGGTCTGTTCGCGGCCCTTGCCGGCGAAGGGGCCGGCGCTCAGGTCGACGTCGCGCTGACGGACGGGCGCACCCCGGAGCGCGGCGTGGTCCGCGAGGAGGTCCACCGGGATGGCGACGGGGGTGCTGGGCGGCACGGTGATGGCCAGCCGCTCCACCACGGCGCGGCCGGTACCGGCGCGAGCCACCCAGGCGATGATGAGGACGCGGGGCGCCGTCTGGTAGTCCAGCTCCACCTGGTAGAGCGTGTCGCGCTCGCGCGGTGTCTCTCCCACGACGGCGGCGCGCACGGGGAAGGTGACCTGCTTCGAACGGACGGTGTATTCCACCCACGTGCCCACGACGGGCTGGAGCTGGCCGTAGAGCAGCAGGGGCGGCACCAGGGCGCGCGCCTCCGCGAGGCGGTCGGGGGCGATGGGCGGATCCGCGGGGGCGGGTGTCCCCGCGTCGGATGGGGCCACCGTCGTGGCGGGAGCGAGGCCCGCGTCGGGCGCGGCGGACATGGCCGATGTGGCGGAGAGCAGCACTGCGGTGCACACGGGACACAGGAGGCGGCGCATGGGAACAGCACTATCGGTCCGGGGCTCAGCGCCGGACAAGTCCGGGGGACGCGTGGGACGGTTCCTGACGCTGCTCGCGTTGCTGCTCGTGGGCCTGGGGGCCCTGCCCGCCCGGGCGCAGGACAGCGCGCCGGATGCGTTGTTCGGCCTGCCGCTCGTCGTGCGTGAAGGTGGCTGGGCGCGCTACGTGAACATGTCGCCGGACGGGCCCCCGCAGTTCGTGATCAAGCTGGGCGGTCCGGGACGCCACGAGGGCAAGCGCGGCCGGTGGGTCGTCATCGAGCTCGACGTGCCCGCCGCCGGACGCGTGGGCTTCGACTTCCTGGTGGAGGGCGAGCGCTTCAGCGCGAAGAGCGTGCTGCTCATGCGCCTGCGCGTGCCCGGCCGTCCGCCGAAAGACAGGCCCGCGCCGTTCAACCAACCGGGCGCCGACCGGAGACCCCACCCGCTTCGGGAGACGACGGAGACGATCGCCGGCAAGAAGCTGGCGGTGTCGGAGTACTCGTACGCCGGAGGCATCATCGCCCAGTGGTCCCCCAGCGTCCCGGTGCTGGGCCTGGTGAGCGTCTCCGGCACGCAGTCCTTCCGGTTGGAGGCCTTCGGCGTGGGCGGAGACCCGTGGAAGGACGCTACCGCCGCCGGGAAGTAAGGCCCGCTCCGACGAGCGCGGTCCGCACCGCGTCCTCGTCCGAGCTCGCGAGCCGCGCGGCCAGGAGCAGCCGCGTCCCGTGCCCCGCCTGGAGGCGCACGCGGGGCAGGTCCCCCGTCTCCCGCTGGAACGAGAACCACTCCAGCCGGGAGAACGGCGTGCGCCGCCCCAGCGAATCGATGAAGCCCGTGGGGCCCAGGAACAGCGCGGGCACGCCATGCAGCCCCACTCCCGCGAGCCACCCGGCGACGCCCAGACAGAACGTGGCGAGCGCGGGCCGTCCCTCCGAGGAGAAGAGCCGCAGGCCCACCAGCGCCAGCACGGCCATGGTCGCGAGCACCAGCGCATAGGTGCCCATCTCCGCGCGCGAGCGCAGCGCCAGGAGTCTTCCGCTACGCAGCAGCGCCACGAGCGCGCCCAGCGCCACGAGCGCCAGTCCCGCCGAGGCCACCGCCACGCCCAGCGCCATCATCCCGGGACGGCCTCCCAGCTCCCGCGACTCGCGCACGAGCCACGCGGCGCAGCCCGTGAAGAAGGCCAGCGACACGCCATGGAAGGCGGCCGTGGAGACGGGGCGCGTGGGGAGGCTTTGAGGCGTCACGAGGCCTTCCTACACCATCGTGCCCCGCCGGGAGCACTCAGGGCGCGGTGTACTCCCGCCGGCGGTAGTTGAGCCGGACCGCCTCCGTCTGCCCGTGCAGCAGCGGGTCCTGGTAGATGCAGACGCCCCCGGGCAGGTCCGCGCAACGCGGCGGCCTCATCCGTTCCATCACCTGGCGGATCAACGCGTCCGACAGCTCCTGCCCCGCGAAGTGCGCGGACCGCGCGTGGATGAACCGGGAGAGGGCCAGGGGCGTGACCCAGGACGTGGTGGCCCGGGTGATGGGCAGGATGTCCACGCCAAAGGCATCCGCCTGGAGCAGCGGCGTCCGGTTGTGTTCGAAGGGCCGCTGGGGCAGCACGCCCGTATTCACATACAGGTCCACGTTGGCCCGCGCCGGCCAGCCGCCGAGTGACGCATGCGCCCCCCGGCCCTCCGCGTCCAGCCCGGACTCGAGCACCGTGATGAACCCCACCCGCAGCCGGTTGGGGAAGGCCTCCGACGGGAAGTCGAAGGGATTCTCCACCGGACTGACGGCATCGATGGCGGACTGGGCCGTGAAGACGCCCGGCGTGTTGAAGAGCGCCGCGTAGATGGGCGTATAGGCCTCCAGCTTTCCGCGCAGCACGTCGTCACCGGGAAGGGGCCCCTGGCAGGACGCCATCCAGTCCTCACGCACCGAGGCCAGCGTCACGCCCGAGCTCAGGTTGACGTAGCGCACGCCGTGCTCCGCCATCAGGCCGCGCAGCCCGTCCGCGACGACCGAGGCCTTCGCCCGGAGGCGCTCGAAGGACGCGGGTGTCCCGGAGGCGTCGCAGAACTCCTCGGCCGCGAAGGTCTGGAAGCGCAACGTGTCCAGCAGGACCAGGGACTGGTGCGGGTTGGTCTCCACCAGCACCGAGAACACGAAGCTGCCATGGCCCGCGCTGTCGTTGGCCTGGTCGGGGTACGTCTCCGAGAGCAGCGACTCCAGGGAGCGCAGCTGCTCCGCGGGGAGGCAGTCCGGCGTCGCGAACGACTGGAGCACCCGGTAGAGCGTGACGGGAACCCGCCAGGAGAAGGAAGCCGGCGCCAGCCGTCCCTGCCCGTCCACCCGGAAATACCCCCGGAGGCGGTTCTGGTAGCGCAGCGTCCGCAGCGGCAACGTGGGGAAGTCGTCGATGACGAGGATGGCCTCGCCGCTGTCGTGGCTCATCGCGAACGCGCCAGGGTCGAAGGGGAATTCTCCCCACTCACACCCGTCCCCGTCCGGCCGCTCCCGGAAGCACGTGTCCGCCAGCACGGCCTCGCGCGCAACCTGGAGGCGCGCGGCCAGGGCGGGATCCATCTGCTCACTCAGGGGCGGCGTGTCCTCGGGAGGGACCGGCGCGGGGACAGGCGTGCCGCAGGCGCAGAGCGCCCCCAGGAACAGCACGGAGAACCAGGACCAGGGTGGGACGGGTGGCATCACGGGCTCGCTGGAAGACGGGGTCGCCAGACATACGGCCCGCGCCCCGCATCCGGGCGCGAAGAAACCTCCGGCATCCCATGGTTCCGGCACTACCAGAAAAAGCCGCTTTCGACGAATTAACATATCTCTTAGAATCTTTCGTGACGTCGCGGCCCCGGCGTTCCGGGGTCGATCCCCCCCGCAGTCCCCAGGAGGTACCGGATGCTTCGTCGCGCCGCCCTGGCCCTCGCCCTGTGCGCCACGTCCTGCACACAGGCCGACGGTCCTTCCGCAACAGAGTCCCCTCCCCCCGAACAGCAGGAAGTCCTGGGCCGGGCCGAACAGGCCGCGGAGTCCCTGGAGACGCCTGGCGAGGCGAACAGCATCCGCTTCCTGGAGCAGTCCTCCTTCGGCCCCAAGCTGGCGCGCGGCGTGGCGCCCGCGCCGGTGGGCACCGTGGAGCGCGTGATGTCCGTGGGCATCACCCAGTCGCTCACGGAGCAGTTCGCGCTCCAGCCCGCCACGCCCTATGACGGCGAGAGCGCCCAGGACCTGGGCTCGCAGTTCTTCCAGCGCGCGGTGACGGGAGAGGATCAGCTGCGCCAGCGCGTGGCGTTCGCGCTCAGCCAGATCTTCGTCGTCTCCCAGAACGGCATCCCGGAGTCCACCCGGACGCCATACCCGGACTCCAAGGTGGCGCTCGCGGGGTACATGAACCTGCTGTCGCAGCACGCCTTCGGCAACTTCCGCACGCTGCTGGAGGAGGTGACGAAGAACCCCGCCATGGGCCGCTACCTGGACATGGCGAACAACCGCGCGTTCGACAAGTACGGCAACCCCATTGACCCGAACGAGAACTACGCGCGGGAGATGCTCCAGCTCTTCACGCTGGGCACGGACAAGCTGAACAACGACGGCACCGCGCTGCTGGACACCAACGGCAACCGGCAGCGCGCGTACAGCGAGGACCAGGTGAAGGCCTTCGCGCACGCCCTGTCCGGCTGGACCTGGAACGCCACGGCGTGTCCGGCCAAGGGCGCCGCCGGCAATACGCCCGACTACAAGAACCCGCTGATGCCCTGCGACAACAACCACGACAAGAGCCGTCAGGTGCTCCTGCGGGGCGTCTCCACCACGGAGGGCGGGGACATCACCACGCACCTGACGCAGGCGCTGAACAACGTCTTCAACGACGCCAACGTCCCGCCCTTCATCAGCAAGCAGCTCATCCAGCACCTGGTCACGAGCAACCCGACGCCCAACTACGTCCGGCGCGTGGCCAACGTCTTCAAGAACGACGGCACCGGCACGCGCGGCAACCTCCAGGCGGTGGTGCGCGCCATCCTGGAGGACACCGAGGCGCGCGGCGCCCAGCCGCCCGTGGCGCTGCGGCCCGGCTACGGCCACCTGCGCTCGCCCGCGCTGTTCGTCACCCATGTCGTCCGCTGGTTGGATCCCACGCTGGACACGGCCACCAAGGACCCGGGCCTGAAGCTCAGCAACTGGAGCAAGTCGATGAACCAGTGGGTGCCGCGCTCGCCCTCCGTGTTCAGCTACTACCCGCCCAACGCACCGCTGCCGGGCGCGGACGGCCTCGTGGGGCCCGAGTTCGCCATCCTGGACACGGCCACCCTCACGGCGCGCGCCAACTTCCTGCACGAGTTCCTCTACACCAACAGCGCCGCCAACGCGGGCATCACCGTGGACTACGACCTGCTGCCGTCCACCAACACGGACCTGGTCGCGTACCTGGGCCGCTACTGGCTGCACGGCACGATGGCGCCAGAGCTGGAGCAGAAGCTGCTGACGGCCATGGGTGACAGCCGGGCGAACTCGCTCATCCGCAAGAAGAAGCTGGCGCTCTACCTGACGTTCCTCTCCCCCTCCTTCCAGGTCCAGCGGTGAACCCCATGACCACGACCCGTCGCCAGTTCCTCCGGCGCGCCACGCAGGGCCTGGGCTTCCTGGCCGCCGCGGCCGCCCTTCCCCGCTGGGTGGGCAACGCCCAAGCGGCCACCCTCAACGGCTACGCCGGCAGCCGCGTGGCCGTCTGCGTCTTCCTGCTGGGAGGCAACGACAGCAACAACCTCATCGTTCCGGTGGAGACCAACGCCTACGCGGCGTACCTGGATGCACGTCCCACCGTCGGCCTGAAGACGGACCAACTGGACCTCATCAGCCCCTCGAACCTGCCCTCCACCCCCTTCGGCATGCCCAGGACGCTTTCGAAGCTGCGCGCGCACTTCCAGTCGGGCCGCGCCGCGTTCGTGTGCAACGTGGGCCCGATGGTGCTCCCGCTGACCAAGGCGGACTACCTGGCCGGCGGCCCCGCCGTGACGGAGAACCTCTTCTCCCACAGCGACCAGCAGGACGCATGGGCGAGCGCGCTGGCCAACCCCGGCTCCAGCACCGTCACCTCCGACATCAAGGTCACGGGCTGGGGCGGCCGCGCGGCGGACAAGCTGCACGTCCTCAACTCCAGCACGCCGCCGGACTACCCGGAGGTGACGTCGTTCGGTGGCAAGCCGCGCTTCTGCGCGGGCGTGGAGCGCAAGCCCATGGTGGTGGCCCCGGACGGCACGCTCGCGTTCCGCACCGTCAACACGCCGCCGTCGGACTTCGACCAGCTCCAGCAGTCGGCGCTGGCGGACGTGATGCCAGTGCAGGACGGCAACGTGCTGGAGACGGCCTACGCGGGTGTGTTCACCACGGCGCAGGGCTTCTCCTCCGCCCGCGCCGCCGCGCGCGAAGCGGCGTGGGCACAGCTGCCCGAGGTCACCCGCCTGACCATCGATCACTACTTCGAGCCCTCACTGCCGCCGGAGGACACCGCGAAGTGGACGCTGCACACGCAGCTCTACCAGGTGGTGCGCGACCTGGTGGCGGGCGCCATGCCGGTGGACAAGGGCGGCCTGGGCCTCAAGCGCCAGGTGTTCTCCGTGGGCTTCGGCTCCTTCGACACGCATCACGACGAGGACGTGGATCAGCCGAAGCTCTTCGAGCAGCTGGACTTCGCGCTGGACGCCTTCCAGAAGTCGATGACGCTGCTGGAGACGCAGACCGCCGTGTTCGGCTCCAACGCGCCGCAGGCCACGCTCTTCACCATGAGCGACTTCAACCGGACGCTGCTGGAGAACGGCGACAGCGGCACGGACCACGCCTGGGGCGGTCACGCCATCGTCCTGGGCAACCGCGTGGCGGGAGGGGCGTTCTACGGCACCTTTCCCAGCCTGGACCTGACCGGCTCACTGGATGGCTCCACGGACGAGCGGGGCCGGTGGATCCCCACGCTCTCGGTGGAGCAGTACGGCTGGACGATTGCCTCGTGGCTGGGGCTGAACACCGCCGCCGAGCGCGACTACGTGTTCCCCAACCTCACCGGCTACCTGGCGGACGCGGTGGCGCGCAACTTCCCGGCGCAGGCGCGCAAGGCCAAGGTGGGCTTCATGCTGGCGGACTGACGCCGGCATGAACGTGAGCAGGCCGCGAGCCTTGCCGGGCTCGCGGCCTACTTCGAGGGCGCGCGGCTACTTCAGCTCCGCGAGCACGTCGAACACGGAGGGCCGGTGCGGCTTCCAGCCCAGCGCGCGAGCCCGCTTCGCGCGGATACGGCTGTTGGACGCGAGCGCCAGCCGTCCCAGCTCCACGCCCCAGCGCTTCTCCCCTTCCGCCAGCGGCATGCTGCCCACGGGCAGGTGGAGGCTCTTGCCGATGGCCGTCACCACGTCGCGGAAGTTCGCCTCGCCGTTCTCCGCGAAGAAGAACGTCCCGGCCGGCGCGCGCTCCAGCACCAGGAGGTACAGGTCCGCCAGGTCCTCGATGTGCACGTTGGACCAGACGTTCTCGCCCTTCCCGATGTAGCGCGCCGTGCCCGACTCGCGCGCGTACCGGATGAGCGGCGGCAGCTGCACGCTGTCCGGGTTCAGGCCCAGGCCCTTGCCGTAGATGAGGCACGGGCAGATGACGTTCGAGTGGATGCCGTCCTTCGCGGCGTCCAGCACCGTCTTGTCCAGCGAGATGCGCGCCACCTTCTCCGGGACGGGCTCGATGGGCGTGTCCTCGTCGTGCACGCCCGGGGTCAGCTCGCCGCCCGCGTCGGTGGCGACGATGCTGGAGCCGCTGGTGTGGATGAAGTGCTTGCCGGAGCCCTTCAGCGCGGCGAGCAGCGCCTCCACCACCTTGCGCTCGTCCGCGGACGCCGCGTTGATGACCGCGTCGGCTTCCTTCGCCAGCCGCGCGAGCGCGTCCAGGTCGTCGAACGAAGCGACCGTCGCCTGGATGCCGCGTGCCTCCAGCTCCCGCGCCTTGTCCTGCGTCCGGGCGGTGCCCACCACCTGGTGCCCCGCCGCCATCAACCGCGCCGCCACCGACCCGCCGATGTACCCCGTCGCGCCCAACACGAAGACTTTCATGGTCCGCTCCCGTGAATGGGAGGAAACCTGCACTGTTCCCCCATGGACGGGTAGTGGCTTGCCGGGCACATGTCCTGTTCCTAGAGTTCTTGAATGACCCTCATCCAGGAGCCGCTCGCCGGTTTGGGCGCCTTCGTGCGCACGCTCGAAACGGGCAGCTTCAGCGCGGCGGCCCGGGCGCTCGGCGTGTCCCCTTCCGCGGTCAGCAAGACGGTGGCCCGCCTGGAGGGCCGGTTGGGGGTGCTGCTCCTCCAGCGCGGCACGCGGCGGCTCCAGCCGACACCGGAGGGGCTGTCGCTCTTCGAGCGGGGCCAGCGCATCGTGGCGGAGCTGGAGGCGGCGCAAGGAGAGCTGCGCGAGTCGAAGGGTCCTCGCGGTCCGCTGCACGTCACCGCGCCCATGGACCTGGGCCGTCACTGGCTGGTGCCACGGCTGCCGGCGTTCCTCGCCGCGTATCCCCAGATTCAGTGCGCGCTGGGACTCACGGACCGCTTCATCGACCTGGTGGAGGAGCGCGTGGACGTGGGGCTGCGCATGGGGGAGAGCGCGGACACGCGGCTCGTGCGGCGGCGGCTGGGAGAGTCTCGCGCCGTCATCTGCGCCTCACCCGCGTACCTGCGCCGGCACGGCACGCCCCGGAAGGTGGCGGACCTCCAGCGCCATGCGTGTCTGGCTTACTTACGCGGCGGCCAGCGCGTCCCGTGGCGACTGGATGGCAAGGAGGTGGACGTGCCCGGCCCCTTCGCGTCCGACAACAACGAAGCGCTGCTGACGTTGGCGCAGGAGGGCGTGGGCATCGCGCGCATCCCGGAGTTCGTCGCCACGCAGGCGCTGGCCTCCGGGCGGCTGCGGGCCGTGCTCGGCGAGGTGCACTCGCCGGGGCCCGACGTGTTCGTCGTCTATCCGGAGCGCCGGCACCTGTCGCCCCGCGTCCGCGTGTTCGTGGACTTCGTGGCGGACGCGTTCGCGCGCGAGGAGACGAGGCCGGGCACGAAGCCCCGGCCCCGGCGGTGACGGCGGTCAGTAGATCTTGTCGCCCTTCTCCACGCCGAAGGGGGAAGCCGGCATCTGGATGCCGTTCACCGTCGTCCCGCCGTTGTGGATGGAGGGGAACATGGGCTCCATGCTCTGCGGGAACCCGAACGTGGGCTTCGTGAGCTCATCCAGCCGGCCCAGCTCCTCGGCCGTGAGCTTCACGTCGGCGGCCTTCAGGTTGTCCTCGAGCTGCGCGATCCGCCGCGCGCCGATGATGGTCGATCCCACCCCCGGCTTCGCCATGACCCAGGCCAGCGCCACGCGCGCCGGAGTGCTCTCATGCACGCGAGCGATGGCCTCGAGCGCGTCGACGACGGTGTAGGTCTTCTCGTTCAGGTAGGGCTCGATGAAGGCGCCCCGGTCTCCCTTCAGCTGGCCCGCGTTCTTGCGCGTGTACTTGCCGCTGAGCGCGCCGCTCTTGAGCGGCGACCAGGGGGTGATGCCCAGCCCGTGCTCCAGGGCCATGGGGACCAGTTCCTGCTCCACGCTGCGCTCGAGCAGCGAGTATTCAATCTGCAACCCGATGAAGGCCGACCAGCCCCGGAAGCGCGCGGTGACGTTGGCCTCGACGACCTTCCACGCGGGCGTGTCGGAGACGCCGAGGTAGCGGACCTTGCCGGCCCGGACCAGGTCCTCCAGCGCGGCCATCGTCTCGTCGATGGGCGTGTGCTTGTCCCAGTTGTGCAGCCAGTAGAGGTCGATGTAGTCGGTCTGCAGGCGGCGGAGCGAGTTCTCGCACGCAGAGATGATGGACTTGCGGCCGGAGCCGCCCCCGTTCGGGTCGCCGGGGTAGAGGTTGCCGCTGAACTTCGTGGCGATGACCAGGCGGTCGCGCCGGGCAGCGTGCTTGCCGACGTGGTCACCGATGATCTTCTCGGAATGGCTCTTCGTGTAGAAGTTCGCGGTGTCGATGAAGTTGCCGCCCAGTTCGATGAACCGGTCGATGATGTGCTGGGACTCCTCCACGCTGGTGCCCCAGCCAAGGTCTTCACCGAACGTCATCGCACCAAGGCACAGCGGGCTCACGCGCAGGCCGGAGCGGCCGAGCGTGACGTAATGGTCGAGAGGCATGGGGGCTCCAGGGGATGTGTTACCGTTTCAGGGAGGCCGAATTGGTTCAGCCTTGAATTGATTTAATTTTGTACCAATTTCCGCGCAAGGGCCCATGTCGAGAATCGACCCGGCGAAGATCTGGTCGCTGAACTACAACCTGTTGATGTCGGTCATCGCGGGGGTCTCGCCCGACATCTCCGGGTTGGGGTTGGACACGAAGGAGCTGTTCGTGCTGGCGCAGGTGGAGGAGCACCCCTACCCGGCCGAGCTGGCGGCGACCCTGAG
The DNA here is from genome assembly GCF_003668895.1 of Corallococcus sp. AB045. Classification (NCBI taxonomy): domain Bacteria; kingdom Pseudomonadati; phylum Myxococcota; class Myxococcia; order Myxococcales; family Myxococcaceae; genus Corallococcus; species Corallococcus sp. AB045. Next base: position 13,416 of record NZ_RAWN01000022.1, on the reverse strand, counting down.
CATGCCGAAGCCGACCATCACGGTGTACGTGAAGCGGCTGGAGGCGGCGGGCTTCCTGCGCCGGGAGATCGACGCGGAGGACCTGCGGCGGCACCGGCTGCAGGTCACCCCGGCGGGTCGCAAGGTGACGGCGAAGGGGCTCGCGATGCTGTCGGAGGCGTTCGGCGCGCGGCTCGGCCGCTTGAGTGCGGCGGAGCAGGCCGAGCTCCGGAGCCTGCTCGAGAAGCTGAGCTGACGTCGGCTTGAATCCAGCCAATCCCCTGGTGCGTAATCCCGGCCATGACGCCGAGGCGGTTTTCGCCCGGCCGGGAGTTCCCCATTCATGCAGACGCGTCGCGCGGGTGAAGTGGTTCTGGGTGCACTGGTGTGCTGGATGCTCGCTGCCTGTGGCGGCGACAAGGTGAAGGTCCAGGGCCACGTCACCAACGGAGGCGGGCAGCAGTCGCAGGGGCTCACCGACGGCGCGCCCGCGCTGGCCGGGGATGGGACGGTTTCGGCGGCGGCCACGGTGCGGATCAGCCGCGTGGTGGCGTCCGGAGACCTGACCACGCTGGCGGAGGCCGACGTCGAGGCGGATGGCAGCTACATGCTGGAGCTGGACGGCGCGGGGCAGCGGCTGATCATCGAAGCTGTAAACCGGGCGGGCGTCACGGTGGGCTCCGCGGTGCTGGACTCCACGACGCCGCAAACCGGTCAGGAGGTGCGCACGGCGCCGCCCATCACCAGTGAGTCCTCGCTGGAGGCGGAGGTCTTCGTCCAGATGGCGCGGGACGGGGACGCGGCGAACAGCGTGGACACGGTGGACCTGCGCGCGCGGCTGAACGCGGAGCAGGCGGCGGCGGTCCGGGGCCAGCTCAAGGAGACGGCGACCGAGTCGGTGGAGGCGCTCGCCGCGGCGGTGCGCGCGGCGCAAGCGACGCGGATCAAGGCGTACACCCGGGCCGGCGTGGCGGTCACGCAGGAGCAACTCTTCAGTGCGTCGTTGGATGCGTCCGCGCAGTTGGACGCGGCGCTGGATGCCGGCGGACAGTCCGCGGCGGGGGCCTACGACACGTTCTTCGCGGCGGTGCGCGCGGCCACGCCCCAGGCGAACGACGCGCAGGACCAGCAGGCGGAGCGCGAGGCCAGCGTGGCCTATCGCATGGCTGTGGATGCGCGGCTGTCCTCGGGAGCAGGGATCGCGGTCGCGGACGTGTCATTGCGAGCCGCCGCCGCGCTGGAGGCCCGGGTCACCGAGGCCGCCGTGAAGGCCCTGCTCCAGGGCGCGAGCGCCACCGACCTGACAGTGCAGCAGGCGAACACCGCCGCCACGTCGCTGCGCGCGAACCTCTCTTCCGCCACGTCGGCCAGCGCCGCCGCCACGGCCTGGGCGAACTACAACACCCAGCTCGCGACCGGCGGCAGCACGTCTGTGATGGGGGCTCAGTTGGGGGTGACGAGCAGCAACCAGCTCGCCTTCGACTCGGCGGTCCACGTGGGAGCGCAGGCGGGCGCGACGCTCGAAGCCACGCTGGGCACGGTGCTGGAACAGTCCGGAAAGGCGTCCGCCACGGTGCTCTCGGACGCGGTGGTCAGTGCCTTCTCCACCTATGACGCCGCGGTGCGCGGAGGTGCCTCCGCCACCCTGACGGCCTTCGGCCCCAAGGCCACCACCGGAGTGGAGCTGCTGATCATCTCCGAGGGGTCGTTCCGGCTGCGGTAGGCGCCCGTTACGGATGAGGGGTGCCTTCCTCCGCTCGCTGCTCCTCCCGCCGCAGCGAGCGGTCCAGCACGAAGTTCCCGAACGGCACCAGCGACGCGCCGAACACCGCGAACGAACGGCGCGCCGTCCAGCCGTGTTCGGATGCCGCGCGAAACAGTGACGACACGAAGAGCAGGAACAGCAGCCCGTGGACGCTGCCGGTAATCCGCACCGCCAGGGGCTGATCCAACAGGTACTTCACCGGCATCGCGATGAAGAGCAGCCCCAGGAAGGACATCCCCTCCAGGAAGGCCACCCACCGCAGCTGTCTCAGCGCATTCATGTGTCCACCCAGGGCCAGCGCGGCCGGAAGACCATCAGCACCAACACGCAGAAGAACGGCACCGCGGCCCAGAGCGCCCCCGCCACCGTGCGCTGTCCTCTGGACGCCATGGCCACCAGCGCCAACTGCGACACCAGCGACAGCGTCAACCCGCCCAGGATCCACGCCTCCGTCAACGCGATGTTGAACTGGAGCGTGAGCAGGTAGCCCGCCGTCCACGTCACCACCAACCCCGGTGACGCGATGGCGTGCACCGCGCGCTTGCGGTCCCGGGACTCCGTCGCGGCCAGCGCCCCCACGAGCCCGCCGCCGTAGAGCACCACACCCACGAACTTCAGCAGGAGCAGCAAGCGGTAGATCAACACCCGTCACACGTCCCGGACACGCAGTGGCGGCCATCGCCACGAAGCCTCGTCCGTATGACACGGGCCCCACCCCTACCGTGAGTGGCGGAAACGCCATCTTTCGACGACTTCCCGCCACGGCACCCGGCTGGCGGGAACACCCCCACCCTGGCATCTTCCCGCCATGCACACCGTGGCCATCGTCGCGCTGGATGGAGTGGTGCCCTTCGACCTCGCGATTCCCACCGAGGTCTTCGGCCGCGTGCGACTGCCGGGCGGCGGCGCGGGCTACCAGGTCCGCGTCTGCGGCGTGACACCCGAGGTCCACGCGGGCGCATTCCGGGTGAAGACCCAGCACGGCCTGGGCGCGCTGGCACGCGCGGACACCATCGTCCTGCCGGGCATCTCGGATGTCTCCGCACCCTTTCCACCCCAGCTCCTGAAGGCGCTCCGCGCGGCGGCCCGCCGGGGCACGCGCATCGCGTCCATCTGCTCCGGGGCCTTCCTTCTGGCCGCGACCGGGCTGCTCGACGGGCTGCGCGCCACCACCCACTGGATGGGCACGGAGGAACTGGCCCGGCGCCATCCCCTCATCCAGGTGGACCCGAACGTCCTCTACGTCGATAACGGCCAGTTCCTCACCTCCGCGGGCGCGGCGGCGGGCCTGGACCTGTGCCTGCACCTGGTGCGGCGCGACCATGGCTCCGCCGTGGCGGCGGATGCGGCGCGGCTGGCCGTGATGCCGCTGGAGCGCGACGGCGGCCAGTCCCAGTTCATCACCCACGCACCACCTTCACCGGAAGGCGCGTCGCTGGAGCCGCTCCTGCGCTGGATGGAGGACCACCTGCACCGCCCGCTCACGCTCCCAGCCCTCGCCCGGAAGGCGGCGATGAGCGAGCGCACCCTGAGCCGTCGCTTCCGGGAACAGACCGGCACCACGCCGCTCCAGTGGCTCCTGCGCGCCCGCGTGCGCCGCGCCCAGCACCTGCTGGAGACCACCGGTCGGTCCGTGGAGGCCGTCGCGGAAGAAGTGGGCTTCCATTCGCCCACCACGTTCCGCGAACACTTCCAACGCTTCGTCACCACCAGTCCCCTCGCCTACCGCCGTGCGTTCCGGGGAGGAGCACGCCTCAGTGCTGGTGGCCGAAGCGCACCTCCACCTGTGGGTGCGCCGCGACGAAGGCGCGCAGCTTCTTGAAGCTCTCCACGCTGCGCGGCCCGTCCTCCGTGAAGGTGCCCGGCTCCACGTCGTGCTCCCAGCCCCAGCGCGTGTGGCTGGCGTCGCCCAACAGCAGCACCGGCCCCTTCGTGGAGCGCACGAGGTACGCGGTGCTGCCCGGCGTGTGCCCCGGCACCCAGAGCGCCCACACGGAGCCGTCCCCGAAGATGTCCACCGCGCCGTCGAAGAGGCCCTTCGGGTCGGCCGTGTAGTTCCACTCCGACAGCGCCGGCTTGCCCTCCAGCGCGCGGTCCGTGGCGCCCTGCACCACCAGGTTCCGGAAGGCGCGGAGGCCCGCCTCGCCCGGGCCGGTGTACACGGGCGTCCCCGCCGGTGCGTCCGCCATGCCGCTGATGTGATCCGGATGCAGGTGCGTGAGGAAGACGCCGGAGAGCGGCTGGGGCTGCTTCGCCAGCCACTCGCCCAGCGGCGCCAGCACCTTCATCTTCTCCATGTGCATCGCGCTTACGATGATGCTGCCCAGCGCCGCGCGGTCCGGCGCGTCCCGCAGCGCCGTCTCCACGCCCGTGTCCACGATGTACATCCCCTTCGTGGGGTGGCGCAGCGCGTGGAAGAAGACCTGCGCGGGCTCGTCTCCGTCCTCCAGGTGCGCCGCCTTCGCCGTCGGGTGGTCCAGGTTGATGAGGCCGCTCCGGTCCACGGCCCAGTCGCACGAAGTGACCGTCTCCAGCTCCACCGGCCCGGGCACGTCCAGCTCCGCCAGCACCGCGTCCGCCGGGCGCGTCACGCCGAGCGCGGACTTCTGGACGCCGTGCGAGGACGTGGCGCAGCCGGTGGTGAACCCAGCGATACCGAGGCAGAGCGCGAGCAGGGAGGACTTCATGGCGGACTCCTTCTTCCTTCCGGCGCGAGGCACCGGGCGTTCGGGACAGGCGGCAAGATGCGCGATGCGTCCGTGGATGGAAATCCGCGAAAGCGGCATGATGCCATCCATTCATGGATATCTCCTGGGATGACGCCCGGCTGTTCCTCGCCATCGCGGAGACGGGCAGCTTCAGCGGGGCCGCGCGGCGGCTGCGCATCGGACAGCCCACGGTGAGCCGGCGGCTGGCCGCGCTGGAGTACGCGGTGGGCTCGGCGCTGTTCCGCCGGAGCGTGGATGGCGCGGCGCTCACGGCGGCGGGTGAGCGGCTGCTCGTGCCCGCGAAGAAGATGGCGGAGTGGGCCGGAGAGCTGCACCGCGCGGCGGAGTCCGCGGACAGCTCGCCCCGGGGCATCGTGCGCGTGACGGCCACGCCCTACATGAGCTTCGACTTCGTGGCCCCCTTCGCCGCCTTCGTCTCCCAGAAGCACCCGGGCCTGCGCCTGGAGGTGCAATCCCAGATTCAATACCTGGACCTGGGGCGCGGCGAGGCGGACCTCGCGCTGCGCGGACGGCCTCCCACCAGCGCGGACCTGAAGCTCGTGGACACGCTGGAGGTCCCCAACGCCGTCTTCGTGTCCAAGGCCCTCAAGGCCCGGCTGCCGAAGAAGGTGTCGCTCCAGCAGCTGCCCTGGGTGGCCTGGGCGCCTCCCTACGAAGCCGTCCCGCCCAACCCCCAATTGGAGTCGATGATCCCCGGCTTCAGTCCGTCATTCACGGCGGACAACTACCTGGTGATGCTCGCGGCGGCGGAGGCCGGCCTGGGCGCGATGGTGATGGCGCGCCTGGCGCACCGCTTCGCCCGCCCCTCGCGCCTGGTCCCGCTGGAGCTGGACCTGGGGCCCTTCTCCCGGAGCCAGACCCACCTGGTGTGCGCGAAGTCCGCGCTGGATATTCCCCGCGTACGACGTGTGTCAGAGCTGTTGTTGGAGGAGTTCCAACGAATTCGCCTGGGTCGATGAAAACCCCCAACGGCCGGAACCCCGCGTATTGTCCCCGCCATGCAATCCGCCCGCCCCGCCGCAGCATCCTACGTCCTCATCGACGCCGAGAACGTTGATTGGGCCGTCTCCAACATCGTCGGGCGCAAGCCCGAGCCCCAGGACCGGGTGCAGTTCGACCGGCTCGTCGCCTTCTGCGACACGTATTTCCCCAAGCCGGTGCGGTGCGTGGTGGTGCTCAATTCGCGCGGCGAGCAGCTGCCGGACGCGATGATTGGCTTCGTGCGCGCGCTGAAGTCCGCGGGCTGTGAAGTGGCGCTCTTGCACGGCCGTCCGGACCAGAAGGTCGTGGACCTGGGCATCCTCAAGCTGCTGGAGAACATCCGCACCCAGCGCCCGCAGGCGGCGGTGGGCCTGGCCAGCCACGACGGCGCGGACTTCGCGGAGGCGCTCAAGCCCCTGCTGGAGGAGAAGCGCCAGGTCGCTGTGCTCGGCCTGCGCGAGTACGTGAGCCAGAAATTCCGCGAGCTCACCCCGCTGGGCCTGAAGGTCGTCGACCTGGAGCTCAACGCCCGCGTGTTCCAGCGTCCCCTGCCCCGGCTGCTGCCGGTCAACGTGGACGAGTTCGATCCTTCTCTGTTCGTCTAGCCGCGGTTTCCACGCCGGAGTCCGTCCATGTCATCCGAGTCCGTCCCCCAGCGCGGCGCCGCGTCCGCTTCGCTGCACGCCCTGCTGGAAGCGGAGTGGCAGTACTCGCTCCAGCAGTACCCCACCTACGCGTCGCTCCTGGGGGACCGGCGCTGGAATGACCGATGGGATGACCTGAGCCTCACGGCGCTGGAGGCGGATCACCAGCACAGCCACACCGTGCTGCGCAGGCTTCAGGACGTGGACCGCGCCGCGCTGGACAGCGACGCGGACCGGCTGCACCTGGACCTCTTCCGCCGGATGCACGAGACCTGGATTGAGGAGTACGGGGTGAAGAGTCACCTCCTGCCCCTCAACCAGATGGGAGGCCTGCCGGAGGGGCTCAAGCAGCCGCCGGGGCTCCAGACGGCGTACCAGCTCGCGGACACCCTGCGCTTCGAGACGGTGCGGGACTACGAGGACTGGGTGAAGCGGCTGGAAGGCTTCGGCGCCTACGCGGATCAGGTGGTGGCGCTGATGCGCGAGGGCATGCGCCAGCACCGCATCCACCCGCGCATCGTGCTCCAGCGCATCCCGCCGCAGCTGGAGCGGCAGGTGGTGAAGGATCCGACGCAGAGCGGCTTCTACGGCCCCTTCACCCGCATACCGAAGGACTTCTCTCCCGACGACGCGCGAAGGCTTTCGCAGGCGGGCCGTGACGCCATCGCGAACACCGTGATGCCCGCGCTGAAGCGCGCCCTGGACTTCGTCACCACGGAGTACCTGCCCGCCGCGCCGGAGACGGTGGGCGTGTGGCAGTTCCCGGACGGCGAAGCGCTGTACACGGTGCTCGCGCGCCGGCACACGACGACGCGGATGACGCCAGAGGAGATCCACGCGGTGGGCCTGGCGGAGGTCCAGCGGCTGCGCGCGGAGATGGACGCGGTGATGGCGCGCACGGGCTACACCGGCACGCTCCAGGGCTTCTTCGAAACGCTGCGCACGGAGACGCGCTTCTACGAGCCCACCGGCGAGTCGCTGCTCGCGCGCTACCGGACGCTGGCCCGCCGCATCGACCCGCTGCTCCCGCGGCTGTTCCGGACGATGCCGAAGAAGGCCTACGTCGTCGAACCCATCCCGGAGGCCATGGCCCCGGACGTGACGACGGGCTTCTACTTCCCGGCCTCCGCGGACGGCTCGCGCCCGGGCACGTTCCAGGTGAACCTCTACCGCCCGGAGACGCGGCCCGTCTGGGAGATGGTGCCCCTGACGCTGCACGAGGCCGTGCCCGGCCACCACTTCCAGGTGTCCCTGGCCTCCGAGCAGACGGACGTGCCGGACTTCCGCCGCTTCACGTCCTACGTGGCCTTCGATGAAGGCTGGGCGCTGTACAGCGAGTCCCTGGGCGACGAGCTGGGCCTGTACGACGACCCGCACGACAAGTTCGGCCAGCTCGCCTACGAGATGTGGCGCGCGGTGCGGCTGGTGGTGGACACCGGCCTGCACGCGAAGCGGTGGACGCGGAAGCAGGCGCTGGACTTCTTCATGGAGAACGCGCCGCGCCAGGAGCTGGACGTCACCAACGAGGTGGACCGCTACATCGCGTGGCCCGGCCAGGCGCTGGCGTACAAGGTCGGCCAGCTGCGCATCCGCGCGCTGCGCGACAGGGCGGAGGCCGCGCTGGGGGCGCGCTTCGACGTGAAGGCCTTCCACGACGAGGTGCTCCTGACGGGCTCGCTGCCGTTGGACGTGCTGGAGGCGAAGCTCGACGCGTGGGTGGCCCGGGAGTCCGCGTGAAGCATCCGCTCGTCGCCGGGCTTCTACTGGGAGGCGTGGCCCTGCTGGCGATGGCGGCCTGGGTCGCGGTGCGCAGCGCGCGCTACATCTCCCAGGAGGTGCACCCGCCCCGGCAACCGGTGGGCAGTCCTCCGAAGGACGCGGAGCTCACCGGCCTGCGTGACGTGGCGTTCCAGGACCGCGACGGCCTCCAGCTCAAGGGCTGGTACCTGCCGCCGCGCGACGGGGCGCTCGTCGTCCTGGTCCATGGGCTGTCGGGCAACCGCACGCAGCTGTTGCCCGAGGCCCGCTTCCTGGCCCGGGCCGGGTACGGGCTGGTGCTCTTCGACCTGGGCGCGCACGGCGAGAGCGGCGGCACGGTGTCCACCTACGGCGACCGCGAGGCGGCCCAGGTGCGGGCGGCGGTGGACTTCGCCGCGCTCCAGCCGGAGGTGGACGCGAAGCGCATCGGCGCGCTCGGGTTCTCCCTGGGGGGCTACTCGGTGCTGAAGGCCGCGGCGGAGGATGCGCGCCTCAAGGCCGTGGTGGTGGAGGCCGCGGCCGTGGCCCCCGCCCAGGCGCTCCAGGACGAGCTGGGACACTGGGGTCCCCTGGGCCTGTGGCCGGCGCTGGGGGTGATGAAGCGCGCGGGCGTGGACGTGAACGCCGTGCAGCCCGCGCGGGACATGGCCGCGCTCGCGGGCCGCCCCGTGCTGCTGGTGGCGGGCGAGTCGGATCCGTGGGTGCCGGACGCGGCCCTGGACGACCTGCTTCGCCAGGGTCAAGGACCCTGGGAGAAGTGGCGCGTGCCGGGCGCGGGGCACGAGAGCTACCTCCAGATTTCGCCCGAAGAATATCCACGCAGGGTGCTGGCGTTCTTCTCGCGCTTTCTCTGAATGTGGTGGTTGGGGAGCGGCCGAGGGACCGGCTGGATGTAAGGAATCTGCCCAGACGCGATCATTCCATTCCAGGCATGGCATGCTGTGTGACCGGGTTGACCCGTCTTTCCCATTCTCTTCAATCTCAAACGCCCGGAACCTGACGCTCGGATGGCCCTGGGGGATAAGTCCGTGGACGCAGCGCACATGCAGACAGTGGTGGCGCGTTTCACCGCGCAAGCGTCCCTGACGCCCGACGCCGAGGCGGTCCGGTTCGAGGGAGCGGGACTGACGTACGCGGCGCTGGACCGCCGCTCCAACCAGCTCGCGCACCACCTGCGGGGCCTGGGCGTCACCACGGACGTGCTCGTGGGCGTGTGCCTGGAGCGCTCGGTGGAGATGGTGGTGGCGGTGCTGGCCGTGCTCAAGGCTGGCGGCGCGTATCTGCCATTGGACCCGGCCTATCCCGCGCCACGTCTGGCTTTCATGTTGGAGGACGCGAAGGCGCCAGTGCTGCTCACCCAGGCGAAGCTGCGCGCGGGGCTGCCTGCCTTCGCGGGCCCGGTGCTGTGCCTGGATGAGTCCCCTGCCCTCTTCGCTCCGGAGGCCCCGGCCTCGCCGGTGGACGCGTCCAGCCTGGAGGGGCTCGCCTACGCCATCTACACGTCCGGCTCCACGGGCACGCCCAAGGGCGTGGCGATGGGGCACCGGCCGCTCGCCAACCTCATCGCGTGGCAGCTGGGCCAGTCCATCGCGGGGCCGGGCACGCGCACGCTGCAGTTCTCCCCGCTGTCCTTCGACGTGTCGTTCCAGGAGCTGTTCGGCACCTGGTGCTCCGGCGGAACGCTGGTGCTGGTGCGGGACGAGTTGCGGCTGGATGCCGTGCTGCTGTTGCAGCTGTTGGCGGACGAGCGCGTGGAGCGGCTGTTCCTGCCCTTCATCGCGCTGCAGAACGTGGCGGAGATCGCCACCTCGCACCAGAAGGTGCCGCCCGCCCTGCGCGAGGTCGTCACCGCGGGCGAGCAGCTCCAGGTGACGCACCACCTGCGCGCGTTCTTCTCCGCGCTGCCGGGCTGCGCGCTGCACAACCACTACGGCCCGTCGGAGACGCACGTCGTCTCCAGCTACGTGCTCCGGGGCTCGCCCGACACGTGGCCCGCGCTGCCGCCCATTGGCAAGGCGGTGGACGGCTGCGAGCTGCTGGTGCTGGACGAGCAGAAGAAGCCCGTGCCGCAGGGCGAGTCCGGCGAGCTGTTCCTCGCGGGCGTGTGCCTGGCGAAGGGCTACCTGCACCGCGAGGCGCTGACGGCGGAGCGCTTCGTGCCGCACCCGCTCAAGCCTGCTACCGGCGAGCGCGCGTACAAGACGGGCGACCTGGCGCGCGTGCTGCCGGACGGCAACGTGGAGTTCCTGGGCCGCATCGACGGCCAGGTGAAGGTGCGCGGCTACCGCATCGAGCTGGGCGAGATTGAAGTCGCGCTGGGCAGCCACCCCGCGGTGAAGCAGGTGGCGGTGGTGGCGCGCGAGGACGTGCCCGGCGACAAGCGGCTGGTGGCCTACGTCGTCCCGGACGGCACGCTGGAGCACGCGGCCGGGACGCTGCGGCGCCACCTGTCCACGCGGGTGCCGGACTACATGGTGCCCTCCGCGTTCGTGGTGATGGACGCCCTGCCGCGCACGCCCAGCGGGAAGATTGATCGCCGGAGCCTGCCCGCCCCGCTGCCCACGCGGCCGGAGCTGCAGCAGGCGTTCGTCGCGCCGCGCTCGCCGCTGGAGCGCACGTTCGCTGACGCGTGGGCGCAGCTGTTGCGCATCGACCGGGTGGGCGTGCACGACAGCTTCTTCGAGCTGGGCGGCAACTCGCTGCTCGCGCTCCAGTGCGTGGCGCGGCTGCGGCAGGCGCACGGGCTGGAGATCCCCATCGTCCAGCTGTTCCAGTCCCCCACGGTGGCGCAGCTGGCGGCGGTGCTGACGGGGGACGCGTCGCGTCCGTCGCTCAAGCAGCTGGCGGAGGCGCGGCAGGCGAAGCGGCAGCAGGCGGCGGGCGGCGCGGAGCCGGTGGCCATCATCGGCATGGCGGGCCGCTTCCCGGGCGCGCCTGACGTCGAGACGTTCTGGAAGAACCTGGTGGGCGGCGTGGAGTCCGTCGCCACCTTCACGCGCGAGGAGGTGGACCCGTCCGTGCCCGCCGCCGAGCGCGACGCCCCCGAGTACGTGCGGGCGCGCGGCGTCCTGGACGGCGTGGAGCTGTTCGACGCGGCCTTCTTCGGGATCATGCCGAAGGAGGCGCAGGTGATGGATCCGCAGCAGCGCCTGTTCCTGGAGACGGCGTGGGAGGCGCTGGAGTCCGCCGGCTGCGTGCCGGAGACGTACCCCGGCCTCATCGGCGTCTTCGCGGGCACGCACAACAACAGCTACCAGCCGCTGCACGTGCTGCCCCGGCAGGACATCGTGGGCCGGGTGGGCGCCTTCCAGGCGATGGTCGCCAACGAGAAGGACTACGTGGCGACCCGCGTCGCGCACAAGCTGGACCTGCGCGGGCCCGCGCTGTCGCTCAACACCGCGTGCTCCACGTCGCTGGTCGCGGTGGCGCAGGCCTTCTGGGCGCTCCAGACGCACCAGTGCGACGTGGCGCTGGCGGGCGGCGCGTCCGTGACGGTGCCGCAGAAGTCCGGCCACCTGTACCAGGAGGGCGGCATGCTCTCCCAGGACGGGCACTGCCGCCCCTTCGACGCGAACGCCACCGGCACCCTCTTCAGCGACGGCCTGGGCGCAGTGGTGCTCAAGCGCCTGTCGGACGCGCAGGCGGACGGCGACGTCATCCACGCGGTGCTGCGCGGCGTGGGCATCAACAACGACGGCGCGGCCAAGGTGAGCTTCGCGGCGCCGGGCGTGGAGGGCCAGGCCACCGCCATCGCGACGGCGCACGCGAACGCGGGCATCGACCCGCGCACCATCCGCTACGTGGAGGCGCACGGCACGGCGACGCCGCTGGGCGACCCCATCGAGGTGGAGGCACTGTCCCAGGCGTTCCGCGCGCACACGTCCGACACGGGCTTCTGCGCCATCGGTTCGGTGAAGAGCAACTTCGGCCACCTCACCGCCGCGGCGGGCGTGGCGGGCCTCTTGAAGACGGTGCTCTCGCTGAAGCACCGCGAGCTGCCGCCGACGCTGCACTTCCAGACGCCCAACCCCAAGATCGACTTCCCGCGCAGCCCCTTCTTCGTGCAGGCGAAGCGCTCCGCGTGGCCGGAGGGCACGGGCCCTCTGCGCGCGGGGGTGAGCTCGTTCGGCGTGGGCGGCACCAACGCGCACGTCGTGGTGGAGGAGGCCCCGGAGCGTCCGGCCTCCGGCCCGTCGAAGCCGCGCCAGCTCCTCACGCTGTCCGCGAAGACGCCCGCGGCAGTGACGCAGGCGGCGCTGCGGCTGGCCGCGCACCTCCAGGCGCATCCGGAGGATTCGCTCGCGGACGTGGCGCACACGCTGGCCACGGGCCGCAAGGCGTTCCCGTTCCGCCGCGCCGTGGTGGCGGGCACCCATGAGGAAGCGGTGCGGGCGCTGACGGCCGCGGAGCCGGAGGCCTCCGGGTTGGAGTCCACGCCGCCCGTCGCGTTCCTCTTCCCGGGTCAGGGCTCGCAGCACCCGGACATGGCGCACGGGCTGTACCGCCACGCGCCGGCCTTCCGCGCCACGGTGGATGCGTGCGCGGAGGTGCTCAAGCCGCTGCTCGGGCGCGACCTGCGCGAGGTGCTCTTCCCCAAGGACCCGGAATCTCCCGAGGCCGCGGAGGCGCTGCGCCAGACGTCGTTCGCGCAGGCGGCCCTCTTCACGGTGGAGTACGCGCTCGCGCAGCTCTGGTGGAGCTGGGGCGTGCGGCCGGGCGCGCTCGTGGGCCACAGCGTGGGCGAGTTCGTCGCCGCGTGCCTCGCGGGCGTCTTCACGTTGGAGGACGCGCTGCACCTGGTGGCGAAGCGCGGCCAGCTGATGCAGGCCCAGGCGCCGGGCAGCATGCTGTCGGTGCGCCTGTCCGCCGAAGCGGTGGCGCCCAAGCTGACGGACGGGCTGGCCATCGCGTCGGACAACGGGCCCCGCCTGTGCGTGGTGTCCGGGCCCACGGAGGCCGTGCAGCGGCTGCAGGCCGCGCTGGAGGCGGAGGGCACCGCGTGCCGGATGCTCCAGACGTCGCACGCGTTCCACTCGCCGATGATGGACGCCGCGGTGGCGCCCTTCCTGGAGACGGTGAAGGGCATGCGCCTGTCCGAGCCGCGCATCCCCATCGTCTCCACCGCGACGGGCACGTGGCTGAAGGCCTCCGAGGCGACGTCCCCTGAATACTGGGCGCGGCACCTGCGTGACACGGTCCGCTTCTCCCCCGCGCTGCGCACACTCTGGGACAAGGGCGACCACCTGCTGTTGGAGGTGGGCCCGCGCGTGACGCTCGCCACGCTGGCGCGGCAGCAGGCCACGGCCGACCAGCGCTCGCGGGTATTTGCCTCCCTGGGCGAGTCCACCGGCGATGCCGCGGACTGGACCGCCCTGTTGACCGCCGCGGGCCAGCTCTGGCGCCGGGGCGTGGCCCTGGACTGGCGGGCCTTCCACGCCGACGAGCAGCGCCAGCGCGTCACCCTTCCCACGTATCCCTTCCAGCGGCAGCGCCACTGGATCGACCTCGAGCGGGCGTCCGTGCCCGCCCCCACCCTCTCCACCGGAGTCGCCGTGAGTCC
>NZ_RAWN01000273.1:0-9998 GCF_003668895.1 Corallococcus sp. AB045 | reverse complement strand
GAGGAGGGGTCGGCGGGGGCCCGGATGTGTCGGAGCAGGAGGACGACAGCAGGGCACAACCGAGGATGACTGCACGCAGGGCAGGGGACTCGAGGGCCATGCCCGGGAGTGTATAGCGTTGTGCCGGGTGAAAGGGATTCGCTCCCTGCTTTCGTGGCCCGAGCGTTCAATGGGCAGTCCGGCGTCAATCCGTCATCAGCACCATCAGCACCTGCGTCAGGGACTGTGCTTCGGTGTGCTTCGGATTCAGCCGCAATGCCTCGTCGACCACCGCCTGGGATTCCCCCAGCCGCCCCTCCTCCTTGAGGTGCGCGGCGTACGCGTAGAAGGCGTCCGCCGAATCCGGCTCCTTCGCGATGCGGTCCAGGAGTGGCTTCTCCTCGGCGTCAGGCGGCAGGAAGGCCGAATCGGGAGGGCAGGGGTCGCCGTACTGGCCCTTGATGCTCTTGGAATACGCACCCGGCGCGTATGCCTTCACCGCCTTCATGAGCTTCTTGATGTCCGTGTCGCCGCCCTTGGGGCACAAGCCGAGGACGGCGATGTACAGCCCCTTGTTGAGGCCGGGATATTCATCCGACTTCGACACGCCCGGGAACCCGGTGGTCGACAGCCGGACCCAGAGCACCTGGGGCTTCAGCTTGTCGAGCGCGGCCTGGGCTTCGGCTTCGGTCTTCCCGCCACCGACGATGACGATGTCATAGGTCCGCGGCTTGGGCTCTTTGGCCAAAGCCGTGAAGGGAAGACAGACACTGAGCAGGAGCAGGAGTCGTGAGGTCATCCCACGACTCTAGTTCAAACGCTCAGGCCTTCACCGTCTCGATGATGCTGGCCCCGCTCCGGGTGGGGATGATGCGCTCCACCTTCCAGGCGGTGGCGGTGAACAGCGCCTGGAATTCGTCCCGGGTGCGCTCGCGCCCGTCGGCGAGCACCAGCATGTTGAGGTCCATCAGGTGGGAGGGGTCTGGAGTCCGGTTGTCCGGAATCACCATCTCCACCACGAAGAGCCGTGCCCCGGAGGGGGCCGCCTCATGGATCCGGCGCAGGAGGGTGAGGGAGGCGTCATCCTCCCAGTCATGGAGGATGTGTTTGAGCAGATAGGCATCGGCCGCGGGAATGCCTGGCTCGAAGAAGCTCCCGGCCACCACGTCCACCCGGCTGGCGAGGCCCCGGGATTCCAGCGCCGTCTTCGCGCCTTCGGTGACCTGGGGCAGGTCGAAGAGGATGCCGTGGCAGGAGGGATGGGCGCGCAGCACCTGCGCGAGCAGATCGCCGTGGCTGCCTCCAATGTCCGCCACGCGGGCGAAGGGGGCGAAGTCGATGTGGTGCGTCAGTTCGCTGGCCACCAGGCCGGACAGATTGCCCATGGCCTGGGCGAAGTGCTCCGCCTCGTCGGGATTCCGGACGAAGTGCTCCCAGATGTCAGTGCCGAGGGCAGCCTGCACGGGAGCCCTTCCGGTGCGAACCGCCTCGGAAAGGTGTCCCCAGGGCAACCAGTGGGACTTGTCGCTCTGCATGATGGCCACGGCCCTCAGTGAGCCAGGGACGTCCGAGCGCAGCCCTCCGCCCATCGGTGTCAGGGCAAAGGTCCGCTCGGAGGGGGACTCGAAGAGGCCGGCGGTGATGCCGCCGCGCATCAGCCGGAAGAAGGCGCCCGGGTGGACGCCCAGCTCGGCCGCCAGCGAATCACTGTCGCGGGCGCCTCCCGCGAGCAGGTCCGCGATCCCCAGACGGGCCACGGTGCCAATGACCTGGGTGATCCAATAGCCATTGATTGCCGCGAAGAGCTGCTGCGTGGGAGACGGATTCTCACTGGGCATGGTTTTCATGCCGCGAGCCTAATCCCGTTCCCATCGGCCGGGGCCGCCTTTCCTCCGGTGGATTGACGTCTGGATTTGACCGGGAGTACGACCGGGAGATGACCTCTCCGACCGTCCATCCGGCGCAGCTCATCGTCGACCTGGGTTTTGGTTTCATCGTCTCCGGCGCGCTGGCCACGGCGGCGGAGCTGGGCGTCGCGGACCACCTGGAGCAGGGCCCCAAGAGCGCGGCCCGGCTCGCGGAGGACGTGGGCGCGGATGCGGCGTCGCTGTACCGGGTGCTGCGGCTGCTGGCGAGCGCTGGCGTGTTCTCCGAGGACGGCGACGGCAACTTCGCGCTCACCCCCGCCTCTGAGCTGCTGCGCACCCAGGCCCCCGGCTCCCTGCGCAGCGCGGTGTTGATGCTCACGCAGGACATCTTCTGGGCACCGGCCGGCGCGCTCACGCAGACGGTGCGGACGGGGACGAACGCCTTCGAGCGCATCTTCGGCAAGCCCTTCTTCGACCACCTCGCCAGCAACGCCGCGGCGGGCGCCACCTTCCACCGGGGCATGTCCAGCCTGTCGGACCTGGAGAACGGCCCCATCGCCCGCAGCTATGACTTCAGCGCCTGCCAGCAGGTGGTGGACGTGGGTGGCGGCCACGGCGGCTTCCTCATTGAAGTGCTTCGCTCCACGCCGTCGGTCCGGGGCGTGCTCTTCGACCACCGGCACGTCCTGGACGAGGCGCGCATCGCCTCGGAGGGGCTCTCCGGGCGCTGCGAGCTGGTGGCGGGGGACTTCTTCCAGACGGTGCCTTCCGGCGCGGACGCGTATGTCCTCAAGCGCATCCTCCACGACTGGAGTGATGAGGTGTGCGTGGACATCCTGCGTCACTGCCGCCGCGCGATGGCCGAGGGCGGCCGGGTGCTGGTCGTGGACACGGTCATTCCCCCCGGGAGCGCTCCGCACGGGGGCAAGGTGCTCGACGTGATGATGCTGGCCTCACTCCCGGGCCGGGAGCGCACCGAGGAGGACTTCCGCAAGCTCTTCGCCCAGGCGGGCCTGCGGCTCTCGCGCGTCATCCCCACGCCGGCCGCGCTCAGCATCACGGAGGCCGTGGCGGTGTAGGGCGCCAGGCTGCAATGAAGGAGCGCATCAAGCATGCCTGTTGATGCGCTTCAGCGGGCCTACTGTGGGTGTGAGTGTGTTTTTCGATATTGCGAGTCATTCTCGATATCCTCCGATTCAAAGACAATCCGGTCTTGGGAGGATATCGCCATGCGCAGAACCGCTCTTCGTGCCGCTCTTGCCGTCGTCACCGTCGCGGGCATTGCCATCTCATCCACTGCCGCGTTCGCCGAGTCTGCGATCGACTGGGAGTCGGGCCTGACGTTCTACAGCGGCAACTTCGTGACGCCCGTGGCGAACTTCCCGGCCCCTGACGGCCAGTGCCATGCGTTCCCGGCCACCGCCGGCACCCTGGTGGGGTGGAGCAACTTCGAGAACGTGATCGCCTACCGGACGGCGGACTGCACCGGCCAGCAGATCTGGCTCGGCACGCTGCGGTCGTTCCAGCCGGGCGAGTTCGCGAGCTTCTCCGCCTACTGAGGAAGGCGTCACGACGGATGGGCGCCTCTTCCGGGGCGCCCATCTGTCGCGGCACGTCAGCGCAGCAGCCGCACGCAGATGGGCAGGTGGTCGGAGGGCTCTTGCTCCGAGGGCAGGGGCGTCCGCTCGTCCAGTTCTGGCAAAGGGTCCGGCGAGGCTCGCAGCGCGGCGGAGTGGAAGAGGAAGTCGATGGTCTTGGGGATGCCGTTCGCGTTGCAGGTCGGCTGATGCCGCCCCGCGTAGGCATCCCGCAGTCCGGCCGCTTCGAACGCCTGGACCAGCGGCTCTCCGGGCCGGGCATTGAAGTCGCCGCACACGATCCATAGGGCCTCCGGATCCTTGCGGACCCGCTCGTTGATCAGCTCGGTGGCCTGCTGCACGCCCTGGTGTTGCTCCACCGGCCGGTCGAGCCGGTCCCAGCGCAGGTGCGTGCACGCCACGCGCAGCCGCTCTCCGCCGACGTCGAAGTCCATGACCAGCGCCAGATGTCCGGAGATGCGTCCGTCCTCCAGCCGGTCCCGGAAGTAGTGGACCCGGTGGCCTGGACTCCGCTCCAGGCGGTGGAACACCGCGCAGCCATCGGGGCGGCCTTGCTGTTTCTGGGCCATCACGCCCGTGTATCCGTGCGGCTCCAGGCCCCCCTGGAGTGCGGCGAAGCTGTCGGGCTCCACCTCCTGGAGGCAGACGATGTCCGCGTCCAGGGCCGCGATGCGGCGGACCCGCGGTGCGTGTCGGCTTCGCGGCCGGAGCAGGTCCGCGGGCGTGTGCGGGAACCACTCGGGCTTGACGTAGGCATCCGCCAGGATGTTGTACGAGGCGATTCGCAGGTCCACCGTCATGCCGTCCATGCTGCCACGAGCGGCGGACGCTCGCGCTCGGACGTGAATCTTGCGAGGCTCGGGGAGCCCCCTAGGCTTCGCCGACCATGTCCACCCTGTCCCCGCTGCTGGAGCAGTTCAAGGTCCACCTCGAAGGTGAGAAGGGCGCGTCGCCGCACACGGTGCGCAACTACCTCATCGACCTGCGGGACTATGAGCGCTACCTCGTGGAGCGGATGAAGCTGTCGCTGCTCGCGGGCACGCACGCGGCCATCCGTGGCTACCTGGGCACGCTCGCGGTGGACCACGCGCCCACGAGCCGCGCGCGGCGGCTGGCGAGCATCAAGTCGTTCTACAAGTACCTGGTGCGCCAGAAGCTGCTGTCCGCCAGTCCGGCCAAGCTGGTGAAGAGCCCCAAGCTGCCGAAGTCGCTGCCCAAGGTGCTGCCGGTGGAGGAGGTGTTCGCCATCCTCGACATGCCGGACGTGGACACGGTGCTGGGGCTTCGCGACAAGGCCATCCTGGAGATGCTCTACGGCGGCGGCCTGCGCATCAGCGAGCTGTGTGGCCTGGACCTGCTGGGCGTGGACCGGAGCAGCCGCATCGTCCGGGTGATGGGCAAGGGTAGCAAGGAGCGGCTCGTGCCGCTCAACGTGAAGGCCATCCGCGCGCTGGAGGCCTACCTCGCGAGGCGCGGAGAGCTGCTGGCCGAGATTCGCGAGGGCCAGGACCCGGACGCGCTCTTCCTCAACTTCAAGGGCGGCCGGCTGACGGCCCGGAGCATCGCGCGGCACCTGGACGCGTACGTGCTGAAGCTGGCCCTGGCGCGCAAGGTGAGCCCGCACGCGATGCGCCACTCGTTCGCCACGCACCTGTTGGGCGGCGGCGCGGACATCCGCAGCATCCAGGAGCTGCTGGGCCACGCGAGCCTGTCCACCACCCAGAAGTACACCCACGTGACCTTCGAACAGTTGCAGGAGGTCTATGACGCCGCCCACCCGCGGGCGTGAGCAGTTGGGTTCGGTAGCAAACGGCCGCTGAACCCATCCGAACAACGGGAGTCCGGCGAGCGCGACGCCGGCCTACGGTTCCGGCATGACCGACGAAATGAAGTGCCCCGTCGCGCACGGCCCCCGCCGCGCACGCACGAACGCGCAGTGGTGGCCGGACCAGCTCAACCTCGCGATGCTGCACCAGCATTCCTCGCTGTCGGATCCGATGGTCGAGGACTTCAACTACGCGGCGGAGTTCCAGACGCTCGACCTCGACGCGGTGGTGAAGGACCTGCACGCGTTGATGACCGACTCGCAGGACTGGTGGCCGGCGGACTACGGTCACTACGGCCCGTTCTTCATCCGCATGGCGTGGCACGCGGCGGGCACCTACCGCATCTTCGACGGCCGCGGCGGCGCGCGCTCGGGTGAGCAGCGCTTCGCGCCCCTCAACAGCTGGCCGGACAACGGCAACCTCGACAAGGCGCGACGCCTGCTGTGGCCCATCAAGCAGAAGTACGGCCGCAAGCTGTCGTGGGCCGACTTGATGATCCTCACGGGCAACGTGGCGCTGGACTCCATGGGCCTCAAGACGTTTGGCTTTGGCGGCGGCCGGGAGGACATCTGGGAGCCGCATTCCATTGATTGGGGACCGGAGTCCACCTGGCTGGGCGACGAGCGCTACAGCGGCGAGCGTGAGCTCTCGCACCCGCTGGCGGCCGTGCAGATGGGCCTCATCTACGTCAATCCGGAGGGCCCGAACGGCCGGCCGGATCCCGTCGGCTCCGCGCGAGACATTCGCGACACGTTCGCGCGCATGGCGATGAACGACGAGGAGACCGTCGCGCTCGTCGCCGGTGGCCACACCTTCGGCAAGTGCCACGGCGCGGGCCCGGTGCACCATGTTGGCGCGGAGCCGGAGGGCGCGAACGTCGAGGAGCTCGGGCTGGGCTGGAAGAGCACCTACGAGAGCGGCATTGGCGAGCACGCCACCACCAGCGGCCTGGAGGGCGCGTGGACGCCCACGCCGACGAAGTGGGACATGACCTACTTCGAGACGCTGTTCGGCTACGAGTGGGAGCTGACCAAGAGCCCGGCCGGCGCGCAGCAGTGGAGGCCCGTGGGCACCAGCGGCGATGGCACCGTGCCGGACGCGCACGTGCCCGGCAAGCGCCACGCGCCGATGATGACCACGGCCGACCTGGCGCTGCGCTTCGACCCCGTCTACGAGCGCATCTCCCGCGACTACATGGCCAACCCGGCGAAGTTCGCCGACGCCTTCGCACGCGCCTGGTTCAAGCTGACCCATCGCGACATGGGCCCCAGGTCGCGCTACCTGGGCCCACTGGTGCCGAAGGAGGACCTGCTCTGGCAGGACCCGATTCCGGCCGTCGACCATGCGCTCATCGACGCCGCGGACATCGACGCGCTCAAGCGCGAGCTGCTCGGCTCCGGCCTTTCGATTCAGCAGCTGGTCAAGACGGCCTGGGCTTCGGCGACGACGTTCCGGGGGAGCGACATGCGCGGCGGCGCGAACGGTGCGCGCATCCGCCTGGCGCCGCAGAAGGATTGGGAGGCCAACGAGCCCGCCGAGCTCGTGAAGGTGCTGGGTAAGCTCGAAGCCATCCAGCAGAAGTTCAACGGTGCGCAGCGCGGCGGCAAGCGCGTGTCGCTGGCGGACCTCATCGTGCTGGGCGGCACCGCGGCCGTCGAGTCCGCCGCGCGCGACGCCGGCCACAAGGTCACCGTGCCCTTCACGCCGGGCCGCATGGACGCCTCGCAGGAGCAGACGGACGTCGACTCGTTCCTGGTGCTCGAGCCGGCGGCGGACGGCTTCCGCAACTACGTTCGCGCGGGGGCCGAAGCGACGACCGCCGCCGCGCTCATCGACCGTGCGAGCCTGCTCACGCTCACCGCGCCGGAGATGACGGCGCTCGTGGGCGGCCTGCGCGCGCTGGACGCCAACCACGGCCATACGCCACACGGCGTGTTCACGAAGCGCCCGGGCAAGCTGACCCCGGACTTCTTCGTGAACCTGCTCGACATGCGCACCGCGTGGAAGCGCTCGGAGAAGGCGCCGAACCTGTTCGAAGGCCGCGACCGCGCCACGGGCGCGCTGCGCTGGACGGCGACCATCGCTGACCTCGTCTTCGGCTCGAGCTCGCAGCTGCGCGCGCTGGCGGAGGTCTACGCGGCCCATGACGGCGAAGCGCACTTCGTGCAGGACTTCATCGCCGCGTGGACCAAGGTGATGAACCTGGACCGCTTCGATCTGCCGGGGAAGAAGACGATCTGAGCGGCGGGTGATGCATTGAAGAGACGAGGGGCCCGGAACCTCGCGATTCCGGGCCCTGATGCACGCCTTGACCTTCGCGGGCGTGAAGAACGTATGAGGATCGCATCCTGCGTTGCACGGTTCCTGGTGGTGCTGCCGCTCCTCGGCTGTCCGGAAAGGACGCCGAAGGAAGCGCACGCGATGAAACCGAAGGATGAGTCCTGTCATGCCCCCAAGACCGCCCGTTCTTTCGTGGAGCAAGCACGGGAGGAACTGGGACCGGGCATGGTGGGCGCGGAGTTCGCTCCCGTGCTGCCGACGCAGTGGCCCCCGAAGGGGGGCGGACTCGAATACTTCGTCTACCGGCAGAGGCCGCTCCCGACCGGGCTGGTGAAATTCGAGGTTCAGGGGCCCACCGAGCGGGTTCATTTCGTCGCGCCCGGTGCGAAGCCTCGCGTGGAATCGCTTGAACCCGTCGTGGCGCTCGGGGTCGAAGACATGACCGCGCGAGAGCCATCGGGTTTTTCCCAGAGCCACGTCGAGCAAGCGGAGCAGGCCCTGCTGGACGTGGTCGCCGGTTGCCGCTCCCTGGAGGGGGCCCGGGGCGACCTGGAGGGATACCTCGAATGGGTGGAGCAAAATCCACTTCAAGGCAGGGACCTGGAGCGGCGCGGTGACACGCTGTTCTCGTGGCTGCGGAGGCGCTGAACACCGGGGCGCACGGCAGGTGCGTGATGTCGGCGTGTCCGCCGGATTCCGGGTGACGTAGAGTGCCCGCGCGATGGACACCCCCTTCGACGGGGACTCCGCGAACCCCCCCGCGGCCCCCGGACGGATGGGCGCGCCTGAAGGACTGAAACATGAGCGACACCGCCCCGACCGCGGGCCTGGAACGGAGTGCCTCCCCTCGCGCGTCGTCGGTTGCACGGTGGGTGACCGCGGTGCTCGGCCTGGGCGTGATCCTGCTGGTGCTGCGCGGAAGCTCCCTGCCGGAGCCCGTGCCCGCCTCCGCGCCCGGGGAGCGTTTCTCCGCCGAGCGCGCCCGGGAACACCTGCGCTTCATCGGCGCGGAGCCCCACGCCCTTGGCACGCCCAGGCACGCGGAGGTGCGCGACTACCTGCAAGCGCGCCTGCGTGACGTGGGCGCGGAGGTCCAGCTCCAACGCGAGCCCGTCTTCGCGCCCGCCCAGGGCATCCCCCGGCCCGCCGCGAACGTGGAGAACGTCGTGGGCCGGCTGCGCGCGAAGGACGGCGCGAAGGGCACGACCGTGATGCTGGTGGCCCACTACGACTCCGTGCCTACGGGGCCGGGCGCGTCCGACAACGGCGCCGCCGTCGCGTCCATCCTGGAGGTGGCCCGGGCGCTCCAGCAGGGGCCGGCGCTTACGGGCGACGTGCTGTTCCTGTTCACGGACGCGGAGGAGCAGCACCTGCTGGGCAGCACGGCCTTCGCGGCCTCCCACCCCTGGGCCCGCGAGTCGGGCGTGGTCCTCAACGTGGACGCGCGCGGCAACGCGGGGCCGCTCCTGATGTTCGAGGTCTCCCCGGGCGGTGGCTGGCTCGTGCGCAGGCTCGCCGAGGAGGCCCCCGACGTCGGGGCCGGTTCGCTCTTCACGGCCGTGTATCAGCGGATGAAGAACGCCACGGACTTCACGGCCCTGCGGCAGGGCGGTTGGCAGGGGCTGAACTTCGCCAACGTGGAGGGCACCCAGGCCTACCACTCGCGCAAGGAGACCGTGGACGCCGTCTCCGACGGGCTCCTCCAGCAGCAGGGCGACACGCTGCTCGCGCTCACCCGGCGCATCTCCCGCGAGGCGTCCGTGCCGGAGGGCGAGGAGCTCATCTACTTCAACGCAGGCCCGCTGCGCGTCCACTACCCCCGGTCCTGGGCCGTCCCGCTGGTGGTCCTCTGGGGCGGCCTGTTCATGTTCGCCATCTTCCGGGCGCGCCAGCGCAAGCAATTGCGCCTGTGGGCCGTGCTGCGGGAGTCGGTGGTGCTGTTGCTCGTGGGCTTCCTGGCCAGCAGCCTCGCGCGGCTCGCGTGGCCGCTGCTGAAGGCCCTCCAGCCCGGCTTCCGCGCCCTCAGCCGCTCGGAGACGCAGGACAACGCGCGCTTCATCCTCGCGGTGGTGCTGTGGGTGATGGCGGCGATGGGCGTCGGGCTCTACCTCCGCCGGCGCGCGCCGGTGATGGAGCTGGCGGCGGGGGGCTGCGTGCCGTGGGCGGTGATCTGCATCGCGGTGAGCATCGTATTGCCGGGCGCGAGCGCGCTGTTCCTCTGGCCCTTCGCGGGCATGGTCCTGCTGCTCTTGTGGCTGGGAGGCCGGGGGACGGAGCCGCTCCCTCATTGGTACGTGCCGCTGTGGGGGCTGGCGGCGCTGCCGCTCCTGCTGTTGCTGCCCGGTGTGCTGGCCACGTTCTACACGGTGCTGCCGCTGGAGCGGGCCGCGGTGCCTTCCGACCTGCTGATGCTCGGCATCTGTCTGCTCGCTCCCGGCTGGCTGTGG